>JACDAP010000427.1 GCA_013695395.1 Solirubrobacterales bacterium | reverse complement strand
CGCTCGCGGCCCGCTGCGGCGCGCACTGCCTGACGGGCCGGGGTCCGTACGCCGCGCAGCTCCGACGGACCGGACCCGCGAGCCGCTGGTGACGACTGGCGCGGTGCCGCGTCAGCGCGCGTAACATCGTGAACTGTCGATCCGAACACGATCCGGAGGAGCTGTTCCATGTCCGCACCACGCCTGGCCGTCGCCCTGCTGGCGGCCGCCGTCCTTGTCCTGCCGAGCGGCGCCGCCGCGTACGCCCCTGCTGCGAGCGCCACCGTCACCCCCGGGGTGATGACCCTCACCGCCGGCGGGCAGTGCACCGCCAACTTCGTCTACACCGCTGGGGGGAAGACCTACCTCGGCCAGGCCGCCCACTGCTCCTCGACCGGAGCGCAGACCGACACGGACGGCTGCGAGAGCGGGTCGCTCCCGCTGGGCACCAGGGTGGACATCGGGCCGGGCGCCGCCAGCGGCCGCCTCGCCTACAACTCGTGGCTGGCCATGCAGGCCGCTGGCGAGACCGACGATGAGACCTGTGCGTTCAACGACTTCGCGCTCATCGAGATCGACCCGGCCGACGTCGGCAAGGTGAACCCGTCGGTCCCGAAGTTCGGCGGGCCGACCCGTGTGGGCGGCGCATCGCGCATGCTGGCCACGGTGTTCAGCTACGGCAACTCGAGCCTCCGTCAGGGCATCACGCTGCTGAGCCCGAAGCAGGGCACGGTGCTCTCGACCTCGCCGGGCGGCTGGAGCCGAAACGTCCTGACGGTGACCCCCGGCGTCCCCGGGGACTCCGGCTCGGGCTTCCTGGACGCCGGCGGCGCGGCGATCGGGACGCTCAGCACGCTCGCGCTGCTGCCGATTCCGGGCTCCAACGGGGTCGGCGACCTCGGCCGCGAGCTCGCCTACGCGAGCAGCCACGGCATCCCCGGGCTCGAGCTCGTGCCGGGCACCGAGCCGTTCCGCGGCTCGCTCCTGTAATCAGCCGAGCCGGCGGGCGAGAGCGTCGTAGGCGCTCTCGCCCGGCTCGACGTCCAGCGGGCGCCGGGCGAGGCGGCCGGTCCACGGGGTGAGGGTGCCGTCGCCGTGGAGGTCGATGCCGCCGTGGGCACGGCCGGGGCCGCGGAGCTCGCCGCGGACCTCGACCTGCTGGGCGGGCGTGTAGGTCCGGCGGAAGAGCTGCACGGTCGCCGTGGTCGAGGTCGCATCGAGGGCCCCCGCCAGGGCGTCCAGCGCATCGCGCAGCTCCGCGTGGGTGCTCTTGGCCACCTTCGGGCCGCGGCGCACGGTGAGCTTCCAGGCCATGGGCAGGGTGCGGGTCACGAGCATTCGGCCCGCGACCCGCACAGGGTCAGCGCGAGCCGATCTCCACGTAGTCCTTCTCACGGGCTCCCGTGTAGATCTGGCGCGGGCGAGCGATCTTCTGCTCCTTGTCCTGCACCATCTCGAGCCACTGCGAGATCCAGCCGCTCGTGCGCGGGATCGCGAACATGACCGGGAACATCTCGACCGGCAGCCCGAGCGCCTCGTAGATGAGGCCGGAGTAGAAGTCGACGTTGGGGTAGAGCTTGCGCTTGACGAAGTACTCGTCCTCGAGCGCATGCTTCTCGAGCTCGGTGGCGATCTCGAGCAGCGGGTTCTTGCCCGTCACCTCGAAGACGTCGTCGCACGCCTTCTTGATGATCGTCGCGCGCGGATCGAAGTTCTTGTAGACCCGGTGGCCGAAGCCCATGAGCTTCTCGTCGCCGTCCTTCACGCCCTTGATGAAGTCCGGGATCTTCTCCACGGTCCCGATGCGACGGAGCATCCGCAGCACCGCTTCGTTGGCGCCGCCGTGCAGCGGCCCGTACAGCGCGGCGATGCCCGCGGCGGTCGCCGAGTAGGGATCGACCTGGGAGGAGCCGACCGCGCGCACGGCGCTCGTCGAGCAGTTCTGCTCGTGGTCGGCGTGCAGGATGAAGAGGATGTCGAGGGCGCGGGCCAGGCGCGGATCGGGCTCGTACTTGAGCTCGGTCATCTTGTAGAGCATCCCGAGGAAGTTCTCCGGGTAGTTCAGGTCGTTGTCGGGATAGACGTACGGCTGGCCGCGCGTGTGGCGGAAGGCGAAGGCGGCGAGCGTCGGCATCTTCGCGATCAGCCGGATCGTCTGGATGTCGCGGTTCTCCGGGTCGGAGATGTTGTTCGCGTCCGGGTAGAAGGTCGAGAGCGCGCCCACGCCGCCGAGCAGCATCCCCATCGGGTGCGCGTCATGGCGGAAGCCGCTCATGAAGTCCTTGACGTTCTCGTGCACGAAGGTGTGCATCGTGATGTCGTGGGTCCACTGGTCGAGCTGGGGCTGCGTCGGCAGCTCTCCGTGCACGAGCAGGTAGGCGACCTCCAGGTAGGTGGACTTCTCGGCGAGCTGGTCGATCGGGTAGCCGCGGTACTCGAGCACGCCCGCCTCGCCGTCGAGGAACGTGATCTCCGATCGGCACGAGGCGGTGTTCGTGAACGCCGGGTCGTAGGTCATGAGACCGAAGTCGTCCTCGGAGACCTTCATCTGGCGGAAGTCCATCGCCCGGACGGTCCCGTCGGTGATCGGGACCTCGTAGGTCGACCCCGTCCGATTGTCGGTGACGGTCAACGAGTCGTTCTTCTCCGGGCTCAAAGCGGTGCTCTCCTCGGTCGTTCGCGGGCGGTCGTGCGGATCCTACGCCGTGCTCACATCGAGCCTTCCCAATGGGGCGCCCGAACGCACCTCGGGACGCCGCCCGTGCATCCTGGGCGTACGCTCTGCGCATGAGTTCCGT
>JACDAP010000522.1 GCA_013695395.1 Solirubrobacterales bacterium | reverse complement strand
GTCGCCCTGAACGCCGCATTCCTCGCCCCGGGCGAGTCGGGCGGGCCCGAGGTCTATCTGCGCGGCCTTCTGCCCGCCCTGGCCGAGGCCCATCCGCGGACGCGCTTCACCCTGATCACCACCCGTCGCGGCGCGGCCGCACTGCGGCTCGACGGCTGGGAGGACTTCTGCCGCATCGAGGCGCTCGAGGCCGACGACGGCAACCGCCGCGAGCGCCTGACCGCAGAGACGCTCGGGGTACCCGGCGCCGCGCGGCGGGTCGGCGCCCAGGTGCTGCACTCGCTCGCTTCCGCGGGCCCGCCGATCGTGTTCGGCGGGGTGCGCCACGTCGCCACCCTCCACGACGTCACCTTCCTGCGGATGCCGACCTTCCCGCGGGCCACCACGCTCGCGATGGGCGGGCTCATGCTCGGGGTCGGCCACGGCGCCGACGGTCTCATCACCGGCTCGGCCGCCGCCGGGCGCGAGATCGGCGAGCGGCTGCACATCCCGTTCGAGCGGTTCACCGTCGTCCACCATGGTCCCGGTCGGCCGCCGTCGTCTGTAGCCCTGAGCCCAGAGGAGACCCGGCAGCGCCACGCGCTCCCGCCCGAGGCCCGGATCGTGCTCTGCGTCGGCGCCAAGCGCCCGCACAAGAACCAGCTGCTGCTCGTCGAGGCGCTCCCCCATCTGGAGGGCGACGTGGTCCTCGTGCTCGCCGGCCACGCCGAGTCGTACGTCGAGCGGCTCCGGGCGCGGGCCGAGGAGCTCGGGGTGTCGGGCCGCCTGCGCCTGCCCGACTACGTCGAGGACGAGGAGCTCGAGGGGCTCTGGAGCCTGGCGGGAGCGACCGGCGCGGCGGCGCTCCCCACGCTCGGCGAGGGCTTCGGTCTCCCGGTGCTCGAGGCGCTCGGTCGCGGTGTGCCGCTGGCCTGCTCGGACCTCGACGTGCTGCGCGAGGTCGGAGGCGAGCTGCTGAGCACCTTCGACCCGCACGACCCGCGCTCGGCGGCCGCCGCGATCACCGCCGTCCTCGGTGACCGGGAGCTCGGCGCCCGCGGACCGGCGCGGGCAGCGCAGTTCTCCTGGGAGCGCGCGGCGCGCGAGACCTACGCGGTCTACGAGCGGGCCTGGGCGGGCGGCTAGCTCGCTGGCGCTCAGGCGAGCGTCGCGCAGGCGTCCCGCACGGCGCTCACGACCTGCGCAGTCGCCTCCGCGGGCTGATGCGGACCGATGGGGAGCGAGAGCACCTCGCTCGCCAGCCGCTCGGCGTGCTCCACCTGCGCGGCGTCGACCGCGGTGTCCGCGTAGGCCCCGGAGCGGTGCACGGCCACCGGGTAGTGGATCAGCGTGGCGACGCCCCGCTCGGCCAGAGCAGCGGCCAGCCGGTCGCGCTGCGCGTGGCGAACGACGAAGAGGTGCCACACCGGCTCCGTGTCCGCGGCCACCTCGGGCAGCACGAGGCCCGGGACGCCCGCGAGGCCCGTGAGGTATTCCGCGGCCACACTGCGGCGCCGCTCGTTCCACCCGTCCAGCACCGGGAGCTTCACGGCGAGGAACGCCGCCTGCAGCTCGTCCAGGCGCGAGTTCGTGCCCTGCACGTCGTGGTGGTACTTCACGCGGGAGCCGTAGTTGGCGAACTCGCGACAGCGTTCCGCGAGGGCCGCGTCGTCGGTCGTGATGGCGCCGGCGTCGCCGAGCGCCCCGAGGTTCTTCCCCGGGTAGAAGGAGAACGCCGCGGCGTCACCGAGGCTCCCGGCCCGGCGCCCCCCGTACCGCGCCCCCTGGGCCTGGGCGGCGTCCTCCACCACCTTCAGCCCGTGCGCGCGCGCCACCGCGCCGATGCCGTCCATGTCAGCGGGCTGGCCGTAGAGGTGCACGGGGACGACGGCCCGGGTCCGCGGGGTGATCGCCGCCTCCAGGCGCGCCGGGTCGAGGTTGGCCGTGGGAAACAGGACGTCCACGGGGACCGGCGTCGCTCCGGTCCGGGAGACGGCCAGCCAGGTGGCGATGAACGTGTGGGAGGGGACGAGCACCTCGTCCCCCGGGCCGATGCCGAGCCCGCTGAGGGCGATGGCGATCGCGTCGAGCCCCGAGTTGACCCCGACGCAGTGCTCGACACCGCAGTACTCGGCGAACGCCCGCTCGAACGCGGCGGTCTCCTCGCCGCGGATGAACCAGCTCGAGCCGATCACCCGCCGGGCGGCCGTCTCGTACTGCTCCTGCAGCTCGGCGGTCGCCGCCGCGAGGTCGAGGAAGGGGACCGGCATCACTGCCCTCCCTCGCGCGCGGCCGCGGCGAACTCGTCGTAGTCGCGGTAGTAGTCCTCCTCCTCGTAGCGCCGGGAGGCCATCACGGTGCAGACCGAGCCACTGGAGAAGTTCGTGAGCTCCCGCCAGACCATCCGGGGCAGGTAGAGCCCGTAGTAGGAGCGGTTGAGGGTGAACGTCTTCTGGGCGCTCCCGTCGTCGAGCTCGACGTCGAAGGAGCCCGACATCGCGATGATGAGCTGCTCGAGCTGGCGGTGCGCGTGGCCGCCGCGCGCCTCCCCGCCCGGGACGTCGTAGAGGTAGTAGACGCGCTTGATGTCGAACGGGACGTGCCGCTCGCCCTCGATGAACGTCAGGTTCCCGCGCGGGTCGTTGATCCGGGGGAGATCGACGATGCGGCAGTCGGCGATGCTCACGCGTCAAGCCTACGGTCGATGACGTCCTGGGGGTACCCGCGGTGGAAGCGGGTGCGCCAGGGGTAGGCGGGGCTCCCGTCGCCCATGCGGATCTCCGCGGCGGAGCGCGAGACGCGCGCCGGGACGCCGACGGAAAGCGCTCCCGCCGGGACATCGACGGCGACGACGCTCCCCGCGGCCACCACCGCGCCTGCGCCCACGACCCGTCCCGGCAGGATCACCGCGCCCGCCCCGAGGACCGCGTACTCCTCGATGACCGGCGCCTGCAGCTCGTCCGACGGCGGGCGCGGATCGTCGGTCAAAACGACCCGCGGGAACAGCCAGGCGAAGTCTCCGAGCCGCGACCCCTTGGCGACGAACACGCTGCTGTGGCAGCGGACGTACTCCCCGATCCGGCAGTCGCCCTGGAGGTCGGCGTGCGTCCCGACCCGCAGGTTGGTTCCCGCCTGCACGCCCTCGCGGATCGTCGCGTGGTGCCCGGTCTCGAGCCGCTCGGCGAAGGTCGAGCCAGCGTAGAGGACGCAGTGCGAGCGGATCGTCGCGCCCGCCCCGATCGACAGGGGCTGCGGGCCTCCGGGGCCGGGTTCGCCGAGCACGCAGTGCGACCCCACGGTCGTGCCCGGGCCGAGCTCGACACCCGCGTGGATCACGGTAAACGGGCCCACGGTGACGTCGTCGGCCAGCACGGACTCCGGGCTCACGTGCGCCGTCGGGTGGATCATGCCGAGGAGTCCTAGCAGCCGTCACGCGCCGGGGGCGGAGACGCCGAGCCGCCGGCGCCCGATCCGAGCGGCGAGCGCGGCGGAGACCGCGACGGCCACTCCGGACACGCCGCCGTCGCGGAATGCGGCACCCACCAGCGTCAGCGTCGCCCGTCGCGAGCCAGCCCCGAGGGCGGCGGTGAGCAGCTGCGAGGCCCGCTGGCGCCGGATCAGCCGCGTGAGCTCCGGGTGGCGGGCCTGGATGATCGCGAGCGCCATCAGCACCTCCTCGAGCGCCGACTGACGCAGCTCAGGGCTGCTCGTCACGTTGCCGCCGTGCCGCCGGTAGCGTCCGAGCACCTCGTTGATCGGGACGCACGGCCCCTGGCTGAGCACCGCGACGTCGACGACCCACTCGTTCGTGAACCGCAGGCGCGTGTCGTACCCCTCGGCCGGGATCGCCGAGCGACGCACGAGGAACGACGAGGGCCAGACGTACCTCGACGGCTGCAGGACGAGCTCCGGGCCGCCCTCGCGGAACCCGCGCCGGCCGGTGTAGACGTCACTGAAGCGCCCGAGCGAAGCTCCGTCGCAGGAGCGGAACACGTCACCGTCGTGGCAGCAGATCGTCGCGTCCGGCCGGGCATCGAGCACGGCGACCTGCTTGGTGAGCTTGCCCGGGAGCATCAGGTCGTCGCCCCCGAGCCAGGCGACGAACTCTCCGCGCGCCGCCGCGAGCGCCCGGTTCTGGTTCCCGGCGAGCCCGGTGTTGGTCTCGTGCAGCACCGGGACGATGCGCGCGTCCTGGGCCGCGAGCTCGCGGACCACCGCGGCGGTGCCGTCCGGCGAGCCGTCGTCGGCGACGATGACCTCGAAGGAGGCGAAGTCCTGCTCGAGCACCGAGGCGAGGGTCTCGGCGACGAACTCCTCGTGCCGGTAGGTCAGCACCAACACGCTCACGCGCGGCACGCCCGCTCGTTCGTCGCTCGCCGTCATCGTGGCGAGGTTAATGAGCCTGCGGGCGATCCGACGCCCTGCGGCGTCGGATCATGGTCGAGCCGTGGGCGAGCGTACGGGGCGGGCCGGTCAGGAGCGTGGCCGCGCGGCGACGGGGATGACGTCGAGCCCGTCGAGCCCCGCGAAGTCGTCGGGGTTGCAGGTGTAGAGCGGCAGCCCGCGACTGAGTGCGGTGGCCGCGATCAGGAGGTCCACGGCCCGAGCGCCGCGGGGCTTGCGCCCAGCGGCGCGCACCGAGGCGTAGACATGCGCGTATGCCCGCGCTGAGGCCACGTCGAAGGGCAGCGGGTCGACGAGCGCCTCGATGCGCTCGAGGACGCCCTGGCGGCGCGCCCGCTCCTGCAGCTCCTCGGTCGCCAGCGGTCCGCAGACAAGCTCCGCGAGGCTGACGGTCGAGACCGCGACCTCGACGGGAAGCTCGGTCGCTGCGATCCGGTTGAGGTCAATCAGGACCGAGGTGTCGAGCAGCCCCCGGCCCCGGCGGGCGTCAGGCACGCGGCTCGGGATCCTGGTCGACCCACGCGTCCACGTCCTCGCGGAAGCGCTGAGCGTCGATCGACGGTGCGCCCCGGAAGGCCTCGAGCAGGGCGTCGCTGCTCACCCATCGCCGCGGGCCAGCCGGCACCAGCTGCCCGACCGCGACACCGTTGCGGGTCACCAAGAAGCTCTCACCGCGGTCCAACGCGCGCATGATCTCGCCGCTGTTGTTGCGCAGTTCGCGCTGGGTGATCTCGACCATGAGCGGACGGTAGCACGCGTGCTACGCGGCCGTGAAGGCCTCGACCTGCCGGGTGGAGATCGCCCGCATGTCCTCCCCCGCCCGCGCCGCCAGGTGCCATTCGACGATCGAGGCGAGCGTCTCCTCGAGCCCCCAGCGCGGGCGCCAGCCGAGCCGCTCGTGGGCCTTCGCCGAGTCGAGGGAGAGGAAGTGCGCCTCGTGCGGGTGCGGGCCGGGGTCGATCTCCCAGGCGAGCTCGTCCGGCCACAGGGCGGTGACACGGTCGACCAGGAAGCGCACGGGTCGCACGTCGCTCTCGACCGGGCCGAAGTTCCAGCCCTCGTCGACGGGGTCCCCGGCGAGCAGGCGCTGGGCGACCAGCAGGTACCCGCTGAGCGGGTTGAGGACGTGCTGCCACGGCCGCACCGCCTCGGGGTTGCGGATCGCGATCGGGGCGCCGTCGGCGGCGGCGCGCATGATGTCCGGGATCAGGCGGTCTTCGCCCCAGTCCCCGCCGCCGATCACGTTGCCGGCCCGGCCGCTGGCCACGCGCGGACCGTCGGGCCCTGAGAAGAAGGAGCGGCGGTAGGCGTCGGTGACGAGCTCGGCGCAGCCCTTCGAGTTCGAGTACGGATCGTGGCCGCCCATGCAGTCGGCCTCGACGAACGGGCGCTGCTGCTCCCGGTTGTCGTAGCACTTGTCGCTCGTGACGTTCACCACCGCGCGCACCGTCTCCGCACCCGCGGTCCGGACCGCGTCGAGCACGTTCACCGTGCCCATCACGTTCGTCTCGTAGGTCAGGCGCGGCTCCGCGAAGGAGCGGCGCACCATCGGCTGGGCGGCCAGGTGGAGGACGACCTCCGGCCGGCTCGCGGCCACCGCCCAGCCGACCGCCTCCGGGTCGCGGATGTCCGCGCGGAGCTCGTCGTGGAGCCCGTCGGCGACCCGGGCCAGGCCGAACAGCGACGGCTCGGTCGGCACGCCGGCGGACAGCCCGACGACCTCGGCCCCCATGCTCTGGAGCCAGAGCGAGAGCCAGGCGCCCTTGAACCCGGTGTGGCCGGTGAGCAGGACGCGGCGACCGCTCCAGAAGGTCGGATCCACTTCAGCGGCGGCAGACACGCCCGCGAGGCTACGTCAATCCAGATCAAACGCAGCCTGGATCGCGGCGGACAGCGCGGGCTCCTGCGCGTCGAGGAGCACCCCGACCTGGCGCCCGAGCGCCGACGTCGGGATCGTCGCGACGTGGTCGAGGCTCACCACCGACGGCCCCTCGAGCCCGTTCGCCACGCCGACGGGCAGCTCGGTGGAGAGGCCGCGCACACGCGAGGTGATCGGCGCGACGGTGACCGTCGACAGATGCGGACGGACAAGCGAACGGGTCAGCACGACGACCGGCCGCGACTTGTCGAGCGACGCCAGGTGGATCGGTCGCACGGGTCAGTCGAGCCCGAGCGGGAGACCCGAAGCCGCGGCGGAGAACGCGACCAGCTCCTCGTCCTCCCCCGCCGCCGCGAGCAGCTCGACGTCGCGCGCGGCGACCGCCCGCCGGCGCTCCCGTTCGAGCGCCCGGGTGACGACGGCGGCCCGGCTACGGGCTCCACCGGCGCTGACCGTGGCATCCACGAACTCGACGAGCTCCTCAGGCAACCGGACGGCGATCTGCTTGCTCATCCCACAACGGTACCGCCATGGGAGCACCTCCGCGACCGGTCACCCGCGAGGATGGAGCGCTCGTGCCCGAGCCCGTCCTGTCCGTCGTCATCCCCGTCTTCAACGAGGAGAACCATCTCCCCGAGGTCGTGGAGCGCCTCTTCGCCTCCCCCTGCCCGATCGCGCGCGAGTGGATCTTCGTCGACGATGCGTCCGCCGACGGCAGCCCGGCGATCCTCGACGGCCTGGCCGAACGAGACGATGTCACCGTCATCCACCAGGCCGTCAACGGCGGCAAGGGCTCGGCCGTCCGTGCGGGCTTCGAGGCGGCCCGCGGGGACTTCGTCATGGTCCAGGACGCCGACCTGGAGTACGACCCGGCCGACGTCCCGAAGCTCCTGGCGCCGCTGATCGCCGACGAGGCCGACGTCGTCTTCGGCTCCCGCTTCCGCGCCGACCGCGTCCAGGTCCACCGGACCTTCCACTACCTCGGAAACCGCCTGCTCACCGATCTCTCGAACCTCGCGAGCGGCATCTACCTGAGCGACATGGAGACCTGTTACAAGATCTTCCGCGCCGACCTGATCAAGCCGATGCGCCTGCGCAGTCAGCGCTTCGGCTTCGAGGTCGAGAGCACCGCCTACGTCGCCAAGACGACCGCGAGGATCTTCGAGCTGCCGATCAGCTACACCCCCCGCACGCGCCTGGCGGGCAAGAAGATCGGCTGGAGGGACGGCGTCGCGGCGCTCTGGCACATCGTCCACTTCAACCTGCTCACGCGCGAGAGCCAGGCGTTCCGCGGCCTCCCCGAGCGCTACCGGGTCACCTGAGCCCGAATCAGACGAACGGATCGCGCACGTCGAGTTCCGCGAAGCGCAGGAAGTCCCGGTCGCGCGTGTAGATCGTTCTCACGCCGTGCTGGCGCATCAGCGCCGCGAGGTGGGCGTCAGGGACCGCGTTGCCGCGGGTGTTCGGATCCGCGGTCTGCCGATAGACGTCGAGGAAACCGTCGGCCTCCCCGGGCGTACGGACGTGGGCCGGGTCGAGCAGTGCCGCCACGTTGGCGAGCGCGTCGGCCGCGCCGAGCGGGCGCGGGAGGATCGCCGGATGGGTCACCAGTCGGACGTACCCGAGGAGGCACGGCCAGAAGAGGTAGAGGAGATCCGGCCCCGCGGCGAGCCGTTCGACGAGCGCCCGGGCCGGAGCGTGAGCCGGATCGCTCTCGTTCGAGGCGTAAACGAGGACATTAGTGTCGACGGTGACGCTCACGTGCCCATCGCCTGACGCACGGCTTCCTCGTCCTCGAGGTCAACCCGTGGGATGCCGAGCTCGGCGCTCCGCCAGGCAAAGGGGAGCGGCGGTTCGGCCCCCTTCGTGGAGGCGAGCGCAACCGCCAGAAGCTCGGAGGCGACCGTCCCCATGCTCTTTCGCTGGGCTTCGCTCCGGCGACGAAGCTCATCACGGACAGCGGCGTCGAGGTCGAGCGTCGTGCGGGCCATGGTGCGTGTGATGCTAGCGTGTTGAGCATCTGATGTCCATGCCACGGTCTGCTGTGAGCCTCGAGTGAGAAGCTCGACTTCGTGAGGCGCCTCGACGCCGCCATCGAGGCGGACCCGCCAGCGCGCCGCACCGCGATCGTCGTCGGCGCGGTCTTCATCGTCGCGAGCCTGCCGAAGTTCCTGCTCTTCGGGTTCGAGCTCGAGCAGTTCGAGCGCTTCGGCCTGCCGTTCCCGGCGGCGCTCGTGCTCCTCGTCGGCGTGATCGAGCTCGCCGGCGGGCTCGCGCTCCTGCTGCGCCGAGCGGTCGCACCCGCCCTCGCCGTGCTCATCCCCACGATGCTCGCGGCCATCGTGAGCTCCGGGATCCTGGAGGGCGACGTCGTCCCGAGCCTCACCGTCGCGCCGGCCCTGCTCGCCGGCATGGGCTACCTGGCGGTACGCGCAACGCGATCGGGCTAGACGGTCGCGCGGGCCTCCTCGATCACCGTGCTGAGCCGGCGACGGAACGCCTGGCGGGAGAACCGCTGGGCGTGGGCGCCGATCCGGGCCGGGTCGGCGGGGAGCGCATCGCACCGCGCGAGCGCGTCGAGGAACGCCACGGGCGTCTGCTCATCGAAGAACGCGCCGGTCTCGCCCTCGATGACCGTCTCGGTCACTCCGCCCCGCCCGAACGCGACGACCGGCTTCCCGGCCGCCTGCGCCTCGACCGGAGCCATCCCGAAGTCCTCCTCACCCGGGAGGCAGAACGCCCGGCAGCCCTGCATGAGCCGGGTCACCTCGGGGTCGGAGACCTTCCCGTGGAAGCGGACCGTCGGCCCGGCGATCGAACGCAACCATTCCGCGGCGGGCCCGTCTCCGACGATGTCCAGGGGTAGCTTCGCCCGCGTGGCCGCTTCGATCACGAGGTCGACGCGCTTGTACTCGCGCAAACGGCTCACCACGAGAAGCCGTTCGCCGCGCACCTCGGGGACGAAGCGGTCGAGATCGACC
>JACDAP010000515.1 GCA_013695395.1 Solirubrobacterales bacterium | reverse complement strand
GCGGCCTCCTGCGCGCGGGTGCTCCTGCGCACGACGTAGACGATCCCGCCGGCGACGACAACGACCCCTGCGACCGTGACCAGGCGCGAGCCGCGGGTCGCGGGGATGGCGTCGGCGTGGGTCGCCTCCACGAACTTGTCCGAGAGCTTGCGCGCGGCGAACCGCACGACGAAGCGGGTGATCCGCGAGCGCGGATGCGTGACGAGGTACTTGCCGCCGGCGACGGCGAGGCGGGTCTTGACGGTCATCTCGCCAAGGTACCCGGGTGACGCGCCGGTCAGTCCCCGGCGCTTCTGGCGCTCACGAGCGCGAGTCGCCGAGCTCGAGGACCGCGAGGAACGCCTCCTGGGGCACCTCGACGCGACCCACCTGCTTCATCCGCTTCTTGCCCTCCTTCTGGCGCTCGAGCAGCTTGCGCTTCCGGGAGATGTCGCCGCCGTAGCACTTGGCGGTGACGTCCTTGCGAAAGGCCTTCACGGTCTCTCGGGCGATGATGTGCGAGCCGATCGCGGCCTGGATCGGCACGTCGTACTGCTGGCGTGGGATCTTCTCGCGCAGCTTCTCCGTGAGCGTGCGGCCCAGCGGATAGGCCTTTTCCTTGTGAACGAGCATCGACAGGGCGTCGACGACGTCGCCGCCGAGCAGCACGTCGAGCTTGACCAGGTCGGAGGCCTGCAGGCCGAGCGGCTCGTAGTCGAGGCTCGCGTAGCCCTTCGTGCGCGACTTCAGCTGGTCGAAGAAGTCGAGCACGATCTCGGCCAGCGGCAGGGTGTACTCGAGCTGCACGCGGTTCGCGCTCAGGTAGTGCATCCCGTCGTGGGTGCCCCGCTTGTCCTGGCAGAGCTCCATGATCGTGCCCACGTACTCCTTCGGGGTGAGGATGCTCGCCTTGACCATCGGCTCGCGGACCTCGGCGACGTTCGCCGGGTCGGGGAAGTCCGATGGGTTGTGGACGTCGAGCTCGGTGCCGTCGGTCAGCGTCACCTCGAAGCCCACCGAAGGCATCGTCGCCATCAGGTCGAGGTCGTACTCGCGCTCGAGGCGCTCGCGCACGATGTCCATGTGGAGCAGGCCGAGGAAGCCGCAGCGGAAGCCGAAGCCGAGCGCGTCGGAGGTCTCGGGCTCCCAGAAGAGCGCGGCATCGTTGAGCGAGAGCTTCTCGAGCGCGTCGCGCATGTCCGGGTAGCGGTCGGTGTCGAGCGGGAAGAGGCCGCAGAAGACCATCGGGCGAACCTCGCGGTACCCCGGCAGCGCCTCCTCGGCGCCGCCGCGCTTGAGCGTGAGCGTGTCACCGACGCGGAGCTTCGTGACGTCCTTGACCCCGGTGATCACGTAACCGACCTCCCCCGCGGTCAGGGTCTCGATCGAGGTCATCGCCGGGGTGAAGAAGCCGATGTCGTCGATCTCCGCCTCGGTCCCGGCCGCCATCGCGCGGATCGCGTCGCCCTTGCGGAACGTTCCGTCGACGACGCGGATGTAGGCGATGACGCCGCGGTACTGGTCGAACTCGGAGTCGAAGATCACGGCACGCGGAGGCGCGTCAGGGTCACCGGCGGGCGGCGGGACCTTCTGGACGAGCTCCTCGAGGACCTCCTCCACGCCCATGCCGGTCTTCCCGGAGATCCGCTTGATCGCGTCGGGTTTGTCGCCGAGCAGATCGGCGACCTCCTCGGCCACCCGCTCGGGCTCCGCGCCCGGCAGGTCGATCTTGTTCAGGCAGGGGATGAGCTCGAGGCCCGCATCGACCGCGAGGTAGGTGTTGGCGAGCGTCTGCGCCTCGACGCCCTGGCTGGCGTCGACCACGAGCAGCGCTCCCTCGCAGGCGGCCAGCGAGCGGCTGACCTCGTAGGTGAAGTCGACGTGGCCCGGGGTGTCGATGAGGTGGAACTGATAGGTCTCGCCGTCGACCTTGGAGGTGAAGAAGACGCGGACGGCCTGGGACTTGATCGTGATCCCGCGCTCGCGCTCGAGCTCCATCGAGTCGAGGAGCTGCTCGCGCATCTGGCGCGGGTCGACCGTCTGGGTCATCTCCAGGATCCGGTCGGCCAGGGTCGACTTCCCGTGATCGATGTGGGCGATGATCGAGAAGTTGCGGATACGGGACTGGTCGACGGCCATGCGTCGCAGGAGGGTAGTTGCCGTCCCGGCAGGGGCTCCCTGCTCACCCGTGCCCGCTCACGTCCTCCCGCCGCGGCGAGCGAGGGCCACGCCGTCGCGTCCCTCCTTCTTGACCGCGTACAGCGCGCGGTCCGCGCGGCGGAGCACGCTGTCGGTGGTCTCCCCCGGTGCGGCCGCCGCGGCGCCGATCGACACGGTCAGCGTGGTGCCCGAAGCCTCGACGCACCCGTGCAGGCGGCGCGCGATCTCCAGGGCGCTCTCGCTCTCGACCCCGGGGAGCAGCGCTGCGAACTCGTCGCCACCGACGCGGTACAGCGAGTCGCCCGCGCGCAGCCCCCCGGCCAGCGCAACTGCGGTGCTGCAAAGGACGCGGTCACCTTCCGGGTGGCCGTAGAGGTCGTTGTAGGCCTTGAAGTCGTCGATGTCGACCATGAGCACCCCGACGGCGCCGGTCGCGCACGCCTCGGCCAGCTCGGTGTGGAAGGTGCCGTGGTGGCCGAGCCCGGTGAGCGGGTCGCTGGCCGCCTTCGCCCGCAGACGGTGGACCGAGACGGCGGTCCGCAGGCAGGCCGCGGCGTGGGCGGCCAGCAGCTCGAGCAGCTCGAGGTGCCCGGTGTCCAGGGAGGTGTCTTCGTCGCTGGCGACCACGAGGATGCGGTCCTGCCCGATCGGCAGCACCGCCAGGGAGACCGCACCGGCCTGCCGCAAGGCCTCGACGCCAGGGTCGATGGCCGCCCCCTCGCCCGCCCCGGCGACGGTGTAGGCGGAGCAGCCATCGCGGGTGAAGGCCACGAGCGCGGAGATCGACTCGTCCGGCGCGTGGCGCAGGACGGCGGCCAGCGGCCCGCTCACCGCCTCGGGAGCGAAGCCGTCGCGGAGGGAGGCCCGGACGAGGAGCATCGCCGAGTTGAGCGGCGTCACGTCGATGGCCGCCGCGAGGATCGCCCCCCCGACCGAAGGCAGATCCTGCTCTCCGGCGAGGGCGATGCTGTGGCGCACGAGCCGCGCCGAGGCCGATTCCGGGGGCACTCCACCGGCCTTCGTGATCCACGCCCCGAGCGCCCGTGCTGCGTGATGTACCGAGGCGAGCTCCGGGTCGGTCATCGGCCGCGGCGCCTCCAGGTTGACCACGCCGACGGTGCGCCCGCCGGCGCGCACGGGAATGCACACCTCCCCCAGGGTCCCCTCGTGGGCCTGCAGGTAGGACTCGTCCTCGCGCACGTCCTGCAGGATCGTTGGGGTCTCCGTGGCGAAGGTGCGCCCGATGACCCCGGTCCACGGCGGGAACCCGTCGAGCAGGTGGCGATAGCCGAGCAGGGCCTGGCAGCGCAGCCGACCGCCGCGCTCGATGTACACGCTCGGCCGCAGCTCCGCGCTGGCCAGGTGTTCGACCACTGCTCGCGACGCGGCCCGCAGGTCTGCGGAGCGCGCGAGCACGAGCTGGAGATCGTCACCGGCCATCGACCCCATCATGGAGTACCGCGTCGTCTCGGAGAGGAACCGCCGCGCGTTCGAACCTTCTTCATCCCCGGGCACGCAGCCGGCGCAGCACGAAGCGCTCGATCTGCTGGGCCTCCTCGAGCCGGAGGACCAACGCGACCCCGAAGAAGGCCGCGGCCGCCACGACCGCCGCGCCGCCGACCGCGACGGCCTGGGCGAGCAGCGCGTCGCCGAGCAGCTCCTCGAGCCCGCGATGCACGACCCACGCCGCTCCTCCCATGAGCGCGGCGGCGACCGAGGTCAGGCCGATCGCCTCGAGCGTGCGCGGACCCTCGAGATCCCCCCCCAGGAGTCGCTTCAGCGCGATGTACTGCCCGATCGTCATCCCGAGACTCGCCACCGCGGTCCCGAACACGACACCGGCGATCCCGAACGGCCGGTAGAGCGCGAGCGAGACGACGGTGTTGAGCGCCAGGTTCAGGCCCGCGAGCTTCGTCGGCAGCCACGGCTGCTGGAGCGAGAAGAACGTGCGGGTCAAGAGCAGGTTCGCGCCGGCGAAGGGCAGCGAGAAGGAGAACCAGAAGAGTGCGAGGGAGACCACATCGGTGGAGCTCTGGCCGAACTCGCCGCGCTCGTAGAGCAGGCGAACGATCGGCTCGGAGAGCACCGCGGTGAAGACCGCCGCCGGGATCAGGAGCAGGAAGATCTGGCGCAGCCCGGTGCCCATGGTGGCCCGCAGGCCCGCGAAGTCCTTGCGGGCGGCAAGCCGCGAGAGCGTCGGGAAGAGCACGGTGGCCACCGCGACCGAGAACATTCCCTGCGGGAGCATGTAGACGCGGAAGGCGGCGTCGATCGCGGCGGGGGTCTGCTCGGAGATGAGCGCGCCGATGATCGAGTTGATCAGCAGGTCGAAGTTGATGATCCCCAGGCCGATCGTCACCGGGAGCATCAGCACGAGGACCTTCCGGAGCAGCGGGTCGCGGACCGAGAAGGCGGTCGTCAGCCGGAAGTCGAGCTTCCTGAGCCCCGGCAGCGCGATCGCAAGCTGGAGCACCGTGCCCACCAGGACGCCGATCGCGTAGGCGTAGATCTGGTTGTCGCCCTCGAACAACCCGTGGAGCCCGATCAGGGCGCCGATGATCACCGCGTTCCACAGGAGGGGAGCGAGCGCGGGGATCGTGAACTGCCCGTAGGCGTTCAGGATGCCGACCACGAGGCCGTTGAGGCCGAGGAGCACGACGATCGGGAACATCACCCGGGAGAGGCCGACGGTGAGGTTCACGAGGTCCTGGTCGAACTCGTCGCCGGGCAGGAAGACGGGCATGACCACACCGGCGCCGACGATGAACAGCGCGGTGATGGCGCCCAGCGCCGCGAGGATGACGAAGACCAGCGTGGAGGCGAGGCGGAACGCGTCGGCCCGGCGCTTCTCCTCCAGCAGCTCGGTGAAGATCGGAACGAACGCCGCCGAAAGGGCCGCGTCGGCAAACAGCCCCCGGATCAGGTTCGGGACCTGGAAGGCGATGGTGAAGGCCGAGGCGGCGCCGCTCGTGCCGAAGTAGCGGCGAGCGACGACCTCGCGGATGAGCCCCGCGATGCGGGACAGGCCGGTGGCGATAGAGAAGATCGCCGTGTTGCGCGCGACCCCGGCGGAGGCCGACTGAACAGGTACCGCCTCGATCTCCGCCGCGACCCCGGGATCGTCCGGCGCGGCGGCTGCTGCGGTGTCGGGGTCCGGCATCGCGGCGACATCCTACGGACGGGGTGTCGGTCCGCGCGGCGGCCTCGGCTCGTCGGGGACGATCGTCCAGTCGCTATGCTCCGCCGCCAGTCATGGCCAACATCGCATCCCAGAAGAAGCGCATCGTCCGAGCTGAGCGCGAGCGGCTCGAGAACCGGCGCTACACCTCCACGATCAAGACGTACTTCCGTCGGCTGGAAGCCGCTGCCGCCGCCGGCGATGACGCCGCGAGCGATCTCGAGCACCGCCGCCTGGTGCAGACGATCGACAAGGCCGTCAAGCGTGGCGCCCTGCACCGCAACACCGGTGCCCGCAAGAAGTCCCGTGCCGCGCGCGTGCGCGCCGGCGCCCCGCAGTCCTGAGCGCCGCAGTCCTGAGCGCCCGTTCCCGCCACAGCGCGAGAGACTCGATGACGTGCTCGTGGTTTGAGGAATGGCTTGGGGCCCTGACGGGCTCGGAACGGTGCCGCCGGGATTCCACGTACCGCCGCCTGGTCGCGGGCGAGTTCCTCGATCTTTGCCGAGCAGGGGCGCCGACCGCCGACTCGTTCGACTGGACGGGCGAGAACGAGCACAGGATCAGCGCAGTCGACTTCAAGCGCGGCCGGATAGGCCGCGCGGGATCGGTGCGGCTCGAGCTCCTCGACATCGCATCCGGGCTCGGGACGTTCCGGCGGCGCTGAGCGCGGTGACCGAGCTCGGAAGGAGCGCCCGACGCCCGTCGGCGGATCGTCGCGAGGTTCGCCGTGCAGCAAGGGCCAGGACTGGACGTTCGCGGCATCCAGGATTGAGGGTTGAACGCGCCGCGTGTCCGGCGTAGGTTTGCCTCCAGACCGAGGGACGAGGTCGGCAACACGTCCAGCGTCACCCACACCTACACAGTCACCCTGTTCTCACCCACGGAGGTTCGACATGACCACGTACGACACCGCCCCCGACGTGCAGGTCGACCCGTCGCACATCATGCAGGTCGGCATGGGCTTCTTCGCGTCGAAGACACTCCTGTCGGCCGTCGAACTGGAGCTGTTCACGCAGCTGGGTGACGGCGCGCTGAGCGGCCCGGAGATCGGCGAGCGCCTCGGCCTGCATCCGCGCGGGATCGAGGACTTCCTGGACGGGCTGGTCGCGCTGGGGTTCCTCAGGCGCGACGGTGACGGTCCCGACAGCCGCTACGCCAACGCCGCGGACACGTCCACGTTCCTGGACAAGCGCAACCCGGCGTACATCGGTGGCATCCTCGAGATGGCCAACGCCCGGCTCTACCCGTTCTGGGGCGACCTGACCGAGGCGCTGCGGACCGGCAAGCCGCAGAACGAGGTCAAGCACACCGGGACGGCGATGTTCGAGGAGCTCTACAGCGACCCGGCGCGGCTCGAGCAGTTCATGGGCGCGATGGCCGGCATCTCGGCGGGCAACTTCCACGCGCTGGCAGAGACGTTCGACTTCTCCTCCTACGAGACGGTCTGCGACGTCGGAGGGGCGACCGGGCAGCTCTCGATGATCCTGGCCGGGCGACATCCGCACCTTCGCTGCACGAGCTACGACCTGCCGGCCGTGGCCCCGATCGCGGAGAAGGCGATCGCCGCCGCCGGGCTGGCCGACCGCGTGTCGGTCGCCTCGGGTGACTTCTTCGCCGATCCGCTGCCGCAGGCCGACGTCATCACGATGGGGATGATCCTCCACGACTGGAACCTCGAGCGGAAGCTGCAGCTGATCCGCGCGGCCTACGACGCCCTGCCCGACGGAGGCGCGTTCATCGTCGTCGAAACCCTGATCGACGACGCGCGGCGCGAGAACGTGTTCGGGCTGATGATGTCGCTGAACATGCTGATCGAGTTCGGCGACGCGTTCGACTACACCGGTGCCGACTTCGCCGGTTGGTGCACGGAGGTCGGCTTCCGCAAGGTCGAGATCTTGCCGCTGACCGGGCCGGCGAGCGCCGGGATCGCAATCAAGTAGGCCGACCAACCAACCACAGGAGAACACCATGCCCACGATCATCGCCCACCACGACGTCGACGACACCGAGCACTGGCTGGCCTCGCCCAAGCGCGACGAGGTCTTCGGGCCCCTCGGGATCACCAATATCCGGACGTTCACCAACCCGGCAAATCCGACCCAGGTCGCGCTCCTGGCCGACGTGCCCGACTTGGACGCACTCACCGCCTTGCTGGAGAGCGAGGGCGGCGCCGCCGCGATGAAGGACGACGGCGTCCGTCCCGAGACCGTGGTTCTCCTCGTCGAGGCCTGATCTAGCAGCGACTACCTGGGGATCCCGGCCGCCGGAGGATTTCTCGAGGACACGACCATCGGCACCGCCGTCGGTTGCGCCTCGGCCTCCTCGGGTCGAGCCGTGCGCTCGACGCCGAGCAGGTGCGCCAGCGCCGCCGGCTCACGACGGATTCGGGGTTCGAAGACGCGCGCCCCGCCTCGGCCGGCCTCCGGCTGGCGAGCGGCGGGCGCAGCAGGATGCGAGCGCCACAGCGGGCGCAGAAGAACGCGCTCTCCGACGAGGGTTCTTCGCACGCCCGGCAGCGACGTGCGTCGCCTGTTCCATCCGGTCACGCAACGGGTGCATGGCAACGGCGACCACGCAGTTCTGGACCCATGGCACCCGGATGGTGCCGTCCTTGAGCTTGTGGCGGCGGACGTCGACGCGCGTTCCCTCCCTTCGCTCCCGGCTAGGCGGTGATGGTCAACAGGCTGCGGAGCGCGGCGGTGTCCTCGGACACGTCGCTGAGGCCACGCGAGGCGAGCTCCAGCCCGGCGAGCGACTCGAGGGCGGCCCGGAGCGCGTCGGCGTCCGTCTCCCGCGCCTCCCGGATCCGCCGGTCGGCCATCCACGGGGCCATCTTCAGCGCAGCCTTGACCTGTCCCGGCGATTCGCCGGCCTCCAGGCGCACCGCGACGGAGAGCACCTCGCGCAGGCGCCGCGCGACGAGCGGGACCAGCCGCGGCAGCGACTCGCCCTGCTCGCGCAGCTCCAGGAACACGCGGAGCGCCCGCGACTGCTGACGCGCGACCAGCGCGTCGACGAGTGCCCAGACCTGGCGCTCGGCCGACGGGGCGGCCACCGCGGCGACGTCGTCCTCGTCCAGCCGGGAGCCGGGTCCGTGCTCGAGCGCGAGCTTCTCGAGCTCGCGGAGCAGCCGCTGCTGGCGCTCCCCCACCGCGTCGACCAGCAGCCGCGCGGCCGCCGCGTCGAGGGTCAGGCCGAGCTTCGCGGCCTCCCCGGCGACCCAGCGGGGCAGCTCCTTCGCCTTGATCAGCGTTTCCTGGCCGACGACCCCGCCGTGCTTGCCGACGGCGTCGATGAGCGCCTTGGGCGTCGCGGTCTTCCCCTCGTCGCGGCCGAAGAAGGCGACCGTGGTGGCGGGGTCCATCGCCTTGAGCGCGGGGACCAGATGCGTCTTGACGTCCGCGTCCTTCCAGCGCTCGACGCCGTCGACGACGAGGAAGCGGTGACCGATCGAGAAGGTCATGACGCTGAGCGCCGCCGCGACCGCCTCCGGGGTGCCGGTCTCCCCCACGAACGCCTCCACGCCCTGCGCACCCGCCTCCTCCTCGGCCTTGCGCCGCAGGTTCGCCCGCCGCTCGCCGATCCGGCCGTGATCGTCGCCGTGGATCAGGTAGGCGGGCTTCCAGGTGCTCACCGCGGGGACTCTACGACGACCGGCGGCGACAGCGACGGTCTCCTCATCCCACCCGCCGGAGCTCCCAGCCCGTGCGCCCTCGCTCGACCCGGACGCTGCCGTCCCGGTCGGTCCGCACCACCGCCGGAACCGCGACGAGGGCGTCGAGCGTCGCCGGAGCGGGGTGCCCGTACGGGTTCTCCTTTCCCACCTCGACCCCCGCCACCTGGGGCCGCAGCCGGGACAGGAGCGCGGGCAGGCCGGGATCGGCGCTCCCGTGGTGTGCGACCTTCAGCAGGTCCACCGGTCGGAGGTCGAGGCGCGCGAGGATGTCCGACTCGGCGTCGGCGGTCAGGAGCGCTCGTGCTCCCCAGGCCTCGGCCTCGAGGACGATCGCGCGGTCGTTCGGGTCCTCCCCGGCCGGCGGCAGGCCGGCGCGGGCCGGCGGCCAGAGGACCCGGAGCGCGAGCGACCCGACCCGCCAGCGTTGCCCGGCTCGGCCGGGGAGGACGCGGGTGCCGGTCCGACGAGCCGCCGTGGCAAGGGATGTGTCGATCGCGGTCGCCGCGCCCTCCCGCCCGTCGAGGATCACCGCGACCGGCAGCGCGTCGACCACCGCGGCGGCAGCCCCGTCGTGGTCCCGCTGGGCGTGGGTCAGCACGAGCATCTCCAGTCGCTCGACCCCCGCCTGGCGCAGCCGCGTCACGATCCCGCCCTCGGGTGGACCGGTGTCGACGAGCACGCTCCGGCGGCTGTCCTGCAGCAGCGTCGCGTCGCCCTGACCGACGTCGAGGAAGGTCAGCCGAAAGCCGGTCGGGGGTCCCACGGGGGCGGCGGGGGCCGGGGCCACGGCGACCCAGGCCGCCGCACCGAGGCAGGCGAGGATCGGCAGCGCCCGCCGGACCCGGGTCGAGCTCGCCACCGCGAGGAGGGCCAGCGTGGTGAGCGTGACCGGCAACGGCCCGACCTCCAGCACGCTCCCGGGTGCCGCCGCCGCCGTCCTCCCCACCCAGGCCAGGTAGCCGAGCGGGAAACCGGCGAGGGCGTCCAGCCCGTCGAGGGCGACCCCCACGGGCGCCCCGCCGGGACCGGCCAGTTGCCCCAGGGCGCCGGCGAGGACGCCGAGCCACATGACCGGTGCCACCGCGGGCGCGGCGAGCAGGTTCGCCGGGAGGCCGACGAGCGACGCCTGCCCGAAG
>JACDAP010000505.1 GCA_013695395.1 Solirubrobacterales bacterium | reverse complement strand
GAGCCGACCGACGAGTTCTGGGGGCGGCGAACGATCCACCACGCCGGTGAGACCCTCGAGCCGCTTCGCCTGCCGGGCGTGAAGCTCGACATCGGAGCGCTGCTGGCGTTCGTGTCCGCGTAGGCGCCTCCACCCGACGGGTAGCGTCGGGGGATGGAGAGCGTGAATGAGTTCCTGATCACCGAGCGCAGCTGCTCCGACGATGAGGCGGGGCTCTCGGTCGGCCTCGCGAACATCAGCGCCGAGGTGCCGGGGGTCGAGGCGAACCGGGACAAGATCCGGCGCGCCGTGGAGCTCTTCGCCGAGCGCGGCGTGAACATCGCGGTCTTCCCCGAGTTCTGCCTGTCGGGGTACTTCTGGGACGCGCGCGAGGACTGCCTGCCCTACATGCAGGCTGCCGTCGTCGAGGAGCACCGCTCGTGGATCGGGCAGGAGCTCCAGCCGCTCGTCGACGGCGACCTCGAGGCGATCGTGCTGAACGGCCTCACGCCCGCCGCGGAGCCGGAGCGCTTCCTCAACCGGACGTTCATCGTCGGCCGTGAGCCCGACTACCTGGCCGACGAGAACACCTACGACAAGGTCTTCCTCCCGGGCATCGAGAAGGAGTACACCGAGAGCGGCCGCGACGACCGGCTGGTGGTCGAGACGCGGCACGGCCGGCTCGGCTTCACCACCTGTTACGACTACCTCTTCTCAGCGCTCCTGCGCGAGTACGCGACGGTCGCCGAGGTCGACGCGATCGTCCAGCTCGCCTCCTGGCGTGCGGCCGGCCGGCGCGACTACCCGGGCATGAACACGCGCACCGACAGCTACTACGGCGACCTCTGGGACATGGTCGTGCCGGCCGCCTCGGCCACCAACCAGGTGTGGACGATCGCCTGCAACGCGGTCGGCCGCCACGGCGTGAGCGGCGCGCGCTTCTGGGGCGGATCGGGGATCTGGGCGCCCTCGGGCCTCTGCCTGATCCAGGCCTCCCGGACCAGCGAGGAGCTCGTGATCGTGCACAACGTCGACGTCCGGGGTGAGCAGGACGAGGAGCACGACGACTTCGACTACGGCTTCGACTTCAAGGAGATCTACCGGCCGATGGGGGACGGGAGCACGTTCACGCGGGACCTGTCGGGCTGAGCGCCTCAGCGCGCTACCGCCGCGCGGCGGTCCGGGGGACCAGGTGTAGGCTGCGGCGATGGGAGGAGGATTCGTCCGAAGCGCCACCGCGCTGATCGCCGTCATCGTGGGCATGCTCGCCGCGGCGCCCGCCCGCGCCGCGGAGCCGCCGCCGTACATCGACTGGCCGTCGCTGCTGCCCGCGCTGCCGGCACCGTTCACGCCGAACGTCGAACCGGACTGTGCCGACGGGTCGGACGCCTGCATCGATCGCACGATCACCGAGATGAAACGGCGCTTTCACGCCGTCGTCCCCCGCTGTGATCACCGGGCGGTCTTCTCGCTGGCCTACCTGCGCGTGACCGAGGACGTGCGCGCCGCCCGCGACGAGGGCGTCTTCCAGGACCCGGCGTGGCTCAACAGCGAGGACGCGGTCTTCGCGCGGATGTACTTCTCCGTCTACGACGCGTACGCCGCCGGCCAGCGGGACGGCGTCCCGATGGCGTGGCAGCTGGCCTTCGACAGCGAGCGGGAGCGGGAGCTGAGCGCCCTCGGCGACTTCCTCATGTCGATGAACGCCCACATCAACCGCGACTTCCCGTTCTTGCTGGCCGGAGTCGGCATCACGCGGCCGGACGGGACCACCCGCAAACCCGACCACGACGCGTACAACATCCGCCTGGCCCGCCTCTACGCGCCGGTCCTCAAGGAGGTCGCCGAGCGGTTCGATCCGACCGCCGATGACTTCGAGCTCGGTCCGGTCGACGACGAGGCCGCCTACGCGATCCTGCAGTCCTGGCGTGAGGGCGTGTGGCGCAACGCCGAGCGGCTGGTGAACGCCCGCACGCCGGCCGAGCGCGCCCAGGTCGCCGCGTCGATCGAGGCGTACGCAACGACGGTGGGCAGGACGCTACGCGCGGCGCTACGCGCCGACCCGGCCGCCCGTGGCGCGTGGTGTGCAGAGCACGGCGGTCAGGACCCCGCCTCGGTGGCGACCGTGACGCCGGCGGCGGTCGGCGGCAGCGCGCGACCGGGCAC
>JACDAP010000465.1 GCA_013695395.1 Solirubrobacterales bacterium | reverse complement strand
CCACCGAGGAAGCCGTCACCGCGTGAGCCAGAAGGACGTCCAGAACCGCATCGGTTCGGTCAAGAACATCCAGAAGATCACGCGGGCCATGGAGATGGTCGCCGCGGCGCGCCTGCGCCGGGCCGAGCAGCGCATCTCCGCCCTGCGCCCCTACGCCGGGGCGATCCGTCGCATGACGCGGCAGGCCGCCGCCGCGGCGGGCGGGGAGGTCGGCAACCAGCCGATCCTCGCCGAGCGCTCCGAGGTGAAGACCGTCGGGATCATGCTCGTCACCGGGGATCGTGGCCTGGCCGGGGCGTTCAACTCGCAGATCCTGCGCGCCGGGCTGCGGGCGGCGGCCGAGCACGAGAAGGAGGGCCGCAAGGTCGTCTTCTTCGCCTCCGGGCGCCGTGGGGTCTCCTCACTCACCTTCCGCGGGAAATCCGCGCAGGGCCAGTACATGGGCTTCACCGACCGGCCGGCCTACGCGAACGCGCGGGAGATCGCCGGCGACCTCATGACCGCCTACATCGACGAGGACGTCGACAAGGTCGAGATCTTCTACAACGGCTACGAGTCGGCGCTCTCCCAGGTGGTCCGTCACGAGACGCTGCTGCCGCTGCAGCAGGCCTCGGTCATGGAGGGCAACGAGCGCGAGGACGACGGGGCGCAGGAGGACGACGGTCACCACGCACTGGTCGAGTACGAGCCGGACCCCGAGGACATCCTCAAGCGCCTCGTGCCCGACTACGTGGAGATCTCGATCTACCGCGCGTTGCTCGAGTCCACCGCCTCCGAGCACGGCGCCCGCATGACCGCGATGCGCAACGCCTCCGAGAACGCCGGAGAGGTGATCGACGACCTGACCCTGGAGATGAACCGGGCCCGCCAGGCGGAGATCACGCAGGAGATCATGGAAGTCGTTGCTGGAGCCGAGTCGCTCTCCTGAGTGACGTCGTCCGGACGCGCTCGCTCGCGAGCGCGGTAGGCCGAAACCCCCCTTTACCACTCCAAGAGGAATCCACATGGAAGCCGCCACCGCAGCCCCCGATACGCAGGAAGCCAAGACCGACAACGTCGGCCGGATCGAGGAGATCCAGGGCGTCGTCATCGAGGCCGTGTTCCCCGACTCGCTGCCCGAGATCAACTGGGCGATCTCGATCGCCCGAGGCGAGGACCAGGCGCCCCTGATCGTCGAGATCCAGCAGCATCTCGGTGACGACCGCGTCCGCGGCGTGGCCATGGACTCCACCGACGGCCTGGCCCGCGGAATGGAGTGCATCGACCTCGGCGGCCCGATCACCGTACCCGTCGGCGAGATGACCCTCGGCCGCATCTTCAACGTCCTCGGCGAGCTCATCGACGAGGGTGAGCCGATCGAGGTCAAGGAGCGGTGGGGCATCCACCGTCCCGCCCCGGACGTCGAGGACCTCACCCCGACGACGGAGATGTTCGAGACCGGCATCAAGGTCGTCGATCTCCTCGCCCCGTACGCCAAGGGCGGCAAGGTCGGCCTGTTCGGCGGCGCCGGCGTCGGCAAGACCGTCCTCATCCAGGAGCTCATCCACAACCTGGCCAAGGAGCACGGCGGCCTGTCCGCCTTCTGCGGCGTCGGTGAGCGCTCCCGCGAGGGCAACGACCTCTGGGTCGAGATGAAGGAGTCGGGCGTCCTCCCGAAGACGATGATGATCTTCGGCCAGATGAACGAGCCGCCCGGAGCCCGCATGCGCGTCGCGCTGTCCGGCCTCACGATGGCCGAGTACTTCCGTGACCAGGGCCAGGACGTGCTCCTGTTCATCGACAACATCTTCCGCTTCGTCCAGGCGGGCTCCGAGGTCTCGGCGCTCCTCGGCCGCATGCCCTCGCAGGTCGGCTACCAGCCCACGCTCGAGACCGAGATGGGCCAGCTCCAGGAGCGCATCACCTCGACGCGGACCGGCTCGGTCACCTCGGTGCAGGCCATCTACGTCCCGGCCGACGACCTCACCGACCCGGCCCCGGCCTCGGTGTTCGCCCACCTGAACGCGACCACGTCGCTGTCGCGGGCGATCTCCGAGAAGGGAATCTACCCGGCGGTCGACCCGCTCGACTCGAACTCGACGATCCTGAAGCCCGACATCGTCGGCCAGGAGCACTTCGACGTCGCCAACCGGGTCAAGGAGATCATGCAGCGCTACAAGGAGCTGCAGGACATCATCGCCATCCTCGGCATTGACGAGCTCTCCGACGAGGACAAGGTCACCGTCCAGCGCGCCCGCAAGGTGGAGCGCTTCCTCTCCCAGCCCTTCCACGTGGCCGAGCAGTTCACGGGCACCGACGGCAAGTACGTGTCGATCGACGAAACCGTGAGCTCCTTCAAGGCGGTCATCGAGGGCGAGCACGACGACCTGCCCGAGTCGGCCTTCCTGCTCAAGGGCGGCATCGACGACGTCATCGAGACCGCCAAGAAGTCCAAGAAGGACTAGTGGTCTCCTAATGCCCTCCAAGTTCAAGGTGGAGGTGCTCACCCCCGAGGGTGAGCTCTTCAACGACGAGGTCGAGATGGTCTCCACCCGCACCGAGGTGGGGTCCATCGGCATCCGGGCCAAGCACACGCCGCTGCTCGGCATGCTCACCCCGACCGAGCTGCGCCTCTACAAGTCCGACTCGGAGATCGTCCGCTACGCCCAGGCCGAGGGCTACGTGCAGGTCTCCGAGGACGGCGTGCTGCTGCTCGTCGAGGAGGCCCACGCGGTCGACGACCTCGACGCCGGCGATCTGAAGGAGAAGCTCCGCCGCGCCGAGGACCGGGTCGCCGAGGCCGAGGAGGGCTCGGAGGCGCTCCGCCGCGCCGAGGCCGACAAGCGCCGCTGGGCGGCGTTCCTCACGGTCGCCGAGGGCGACACGTCGCAGGGCTGAGCGCCGGCGGGGTCGGAGTGACCTCGCCGAACCCTCATCCGGACCTGCGGCGCCGGGCGCTCGGCCTGGCGTAGCGCCAAGCCGCGCCATGGCCGCCGGCTTGGGACGGCCGAGGCGGGACCGCTGGGTCAGGCC
>JACDAP010000450.1 GCA_013695395.1 Solirubrobacterales bacterium | reverse complement strand
CGGCGCCACCCACGCGAGTGCGCCGTCGAGCGCATCGCCCACCGTCGCTCCCACCGGGGCCGGCGCGTCACGCATCAACCATCCGAGCAGGCCCTCGTGGTCGTCGCAGACGAGCGCGGCGGTCAGGCCGCAGCGATCCATCGTGGTCGTGGCGAGCTGCGCGGGCCACGAGGCACGGATCCGCACCGGGCAGCCGAGCATCCGCGCGGCCACGTGCTCCCGGGCGACGGCATCGGGCGCGGCGGACTTCGAGGCGACGAGGAAGGTCATGCCGCCGCTCCGGCCAGCGTTGCGCCGGCGGCCGCGATGCGATCGGCGAACGCGTCGACGGCCGCCCAGTCGGAGGCGAAGAGGACGAGGGCTCTGGGGTTCGGCATGCACCGGACGATCACCCGTACGCGGCGCCGCGGCATCCGCCGGAAGCCGAGAACCGGTGGGGGAAACCCGCAGTCACGCGGCGGCACGCACGCTGTCGCGCGGATCCGGGCGGCCGGGTGGGGTGGCGTACGCTGGTGCGCATGGCCTCCATCCGCATAGTCCTCGCGGACGACCATCGCGTGGTGCGCAGCGGGCTGCGCCTGCTGCTCGGAGGCGAGGAGGGGATCGAGGTCGTAGCCGAGGTCGGCGACGTCGACGCGACGCTCCGCGCGGTCCTCGGGCACAAGCCCGACGTGCTCGTCCTGGACCTCAACATGCCCGGCACGATGACCTCGCTGGAGGCCCTCCCGGTCGTCCGCGAGCGCTCACCCGGGACCGCGACGGTCGTTCTGACGATGCAGGAGGACCCCGAGTACGCGCGTCGCGCGCTGCGGGGCGGCGCGCTCGGCTACGTCCTCAAGGAGGCCGCCGACTCCGAGCTCGTCGAGGCCGTGACCCGCGCCGCACGCGGCGAGAGCTATCTCAACCCGTCGCTCGGGGTGATGCTCGCCACGACCCCCGAGACCCCGTCCGGGCCGCCTGACGGCCTCTCCTCGCGGGAGGTCGAGGTGCTGCGGCTGATCGCGCTCGGGCACACGAACACCGAGATCGGGGAGCAGCTGTTCCTGTCCGTACGCACGGTCGAGACCCACCGGTCCCACGTCCAGCAGAAGCTTTCGCGGACCACGCGCGCGGAGCTCGTCGGGTACGCGCTCGAGCACGGGCTGCTCGGCCCGGCCTGAGCCCCTCGAGATCCGTGGAAACCCCTGAGTGCGTCCGGGGTCGGCCCCGATGCGCGGCCGGGCAGCGCAGGCGAGCATCGGGGCATGACCCCGAACACGCCTTCCCTGCCTCATCGCGTCCTGATCGTCGGAGGCGGGATCGCCGCGCTGGAGACCGTGCTCGCCCTGCACGAGCTGGCCCCGGAGCTCGTCACGGTCACAGTGCTTGCGCCGGAGCCGGCGTTCAGGCTGCACCCGCTCGACGTCGCCCGGCCGTTCGCGCGCGGGCACGCCGACGAGCTCGACCTCGAGCAGTTCATGCTCGACCACGGAGGCCGGTTCCGGTGTGCGGCGGCCACCGCGTTCGATCCGGTCGAGCGCACGGTCCGCTGCGCGACCGGATCGCCGGAGCCGTACGACTCGCTGATCGTCGCGGTCGGCGCTCCGGCGCGTCCGGCCTTCGCGGGTGCGCTGAGCTTCGGCCCCGACCCGCTCCCGCTGAGCGGGATCCTGGCCGACCTCGAATGCGGCTACACCAAGCGGGTCGCCTTTGTCGTCCCGCCCGGCTGCGCGTGGGCGCTGCCGCTCTACGAGCTCGCGCTCATGACGGCGGAGGAGACGTGGGGGATGGGCATGGACGATGCCGAGATCCACTTCGTCACGCCGGAGCCCTCACCACTCGCGGCCTTCGGCGCCGCCGCCAGCGAGGGCGTCGCGGCGCTCCTCGACGCGGCGCACGTGACGGTGCACTGCGGCCAGACCGCGGCGGTCCGCGCCGGAGGGCACGTGGAGCTCTCGACCGGCGAGCTGCTCGTCGAGCGCGTCGTCTCCCTTCCGGTGCTCGACGGTCCGAAGCTGCGCGGGCTCCCGAGCGACGCCGCCGGCTTCCTCCCCGTCGACGATCGCGGCCGGGTGCGCGGGGTCGAGCGGGTCTTCGCCATCGGCGACGTCGCCGACCACGCGATCAAGCAGGGCGGGCTGGCCTGTCTGCAGGCCGATGTCGCGGCCGCGGTGATCGCGGCGGAGGCGGGTGCGTCGTGCGCGACCCCGCCCTTCGTCCCGGTCCTCCAGGGGCGTCTGCTCACCGGGCACCACGACCGGTTCCTGCGCCTGCAGGCCGGCGTCAGCGAGATCTCCGACGAGCCCCTCTGGGATCCGCCGACGAAGGTCGCCGGGCGGCTGTTGGCGCCGTACCTGGAGGCACAGGGTCTCGTCGCGCTTCCGCTGCGGGCCGCGCCGGCCGGCTGAGATGGACCGCAACGCGGGCGGGATCGTCGTCCGCCCGGTGGTCCCGGAGGATCTCCCGGGCCTCGAGCGGCTCTGCGTCGCTCCCATCGCCATCTCGAGCTGACCCCCGCGCCCGGAAGATGAGGGGTCACCCCTCATGCGGTGCAGGGGGCCGAGGCGCAGAGTGGCCCCATGTTCGCTCGCCGCCTCGTCCTGCTCACCACGTCCGCCGTCGCGCTCGCCGTGCCCGCAGCCGCCGCCGAGGCTGCCACCTACTGCGTCGACAAGCCCGCCTGCAGCGGCCTCGACACGACCTTCGGCGGAGCCCTCTCGAACGCCGCGGCCAGCGCGGACAACGACCGCATCGAGATCGGGGAGACCACGATCCCGGCCGCGCTGCACCTGTACGACCCCGGCATCGACGCTGGGAACCTCGAGATCGTCGGCGTCGGATCTACCAAGTCGCTCTTCCTGAACAAGCCCGGGGTGGAGCAGCCGACGCTGCGCATCCTGCGCGGTCCCGGCGGGAACTCGATGCGGATCGCGTCTATCGGGATGCGGATGACCGGCCCCGACGCCGCGTGGGTCTCCCGCGGCATCAGGACGGGCGCGGTCGTCGAGGACGTGGCGATCACCACGACGGCGCCGCAGCCCGGCAAGATGCTCGGGATCGAGCTCGACGCGGGCGGCGTGCTGCGCGACTCCACGATCAAGCTCGAATCCACGGTGCAGACCCACGACGGGCGGATCGGCGTCTTCGTCCAGTCGCCCGGCACCGTCGTGGAGCGCTCGACCGTGGACGCGGTCACCGGCGTGCTCGCCTCGGACGACATGCGCATCACGCGGACCGGGCTCTTCGCCCGCGGCGGGTACGGCGTCCTCGGCTGCAAGTCGGCCGTCCGGATGGACAACAGCCT
>JACDAP010000414.1 GCA_013695395.1 Solirubrobacterales bacterium | reverse complement strand
GGCCCGTGCCACCTGCGCGGCAGCCCGCGCCGTGGGTGAACCGTGCCGGCTGGTCGAGGTGCCGGGGATCGGGCACCGCGCGCTCATCGCCCGCCACGCACCGATCTCCCGCGCGGTCATCCGCTGGCTACGCGCCCGCGGGCTGGGCTGAGGTCCCGCTTCGCCGAGCGGGCGCGGTCGGGTTCTAACGCGACCCTTACGTTCAGGCTGCTAGGTGTTCTGGGGTGTCCAGTGTCCCCCCAGCGGTCGCGGGGGCCCAGACTCCGCGGGGATTCCGGCTCGACATCCAGGGCATCAGGGGCTTCGCCCTCATCCTGGTGCTCGCGGCCCACGCGGAGGTTCCGGGCTTCGAAGGCGGCTTCGTCGCGCTCGACCTGTTCTTCGTCCTCTCGGGCTTCCTGATCACCGGGCTGATCCTGAGCGAGGTCGAGAAGACCGGGCGGCTATCGCTGCGCGACTTCTACGCCCGGCGCGCACGACGCCTGCTCCCCCTCGCCGCAGCGGTCCTCGGAGTGATCGCCATCGTCTCCGCGATCATGTTCGCGACCCAGCGGGCTCAGAACGTCTCCGACGACGTGATCGCCGCGGCGCTCTACTTCTCCAACTGGCACTTCATCGCCCAGGACCTCGACTACTTCGCCTTCAAGTCGGCGACGGTCAGTCCGGTCGAGCACTACTGGTCGCTCTCGGTCGAGGAGCAGTTCTACCTCGTCTGGCCGCTGCTGGTCCTCGGGGTCACGGCGCTCACCGCGCGTCTCGGCCTCTCGCACCGGCGCACGCTCCTGGCCGTCCTGATCGTGATCGGAGCGGCGTCGCTGGCCCACAGCATCCAGTTCAGTGCCGAGAACCCCCGCGCCGCGTACCTCTCGACGCTCACCCGCGTCTGGCAGATCGTGGCCGGCGCGATTCTCGTGATCGTGCTGCCGGCCGGGCTGCGGCTCTCCAAGCGGGTCTCGACCTCCCTGGTCGCAGGCGGCCTGGCCGTCCTCGTCGCCACCACGGTCACCTACTCATCCGGGGGCGCCTACCCCGGGTGGAAGGCGATCTTCCCGATCCTCGCGACCCTCGCGATCATCGTCGGCGGCACGGCCGTGATGAGCTCGGCGCCGACCCGGCTGCTCAGCCTCCCCCCGTTTCAGTACCTGGGCCGCATCTCCTACTCCTGGTACCTGTGGCACTGGCCCGCGCTCGTCTTCGTCGCCGCCGAGTTCGGCCCGCTCAGCTGGCCGCAGAGCGTCGGGGTGACCCTCCTGGCCTGGGTGCCCAGCCACATCACCCACCATCTCATCGAGGAGCGCTTCCGCCGCTCCCGCTCCCTCGCCGTCCGTCCACGATGGGCTCTCGCCCTCGGAGGTGGCTGCACCGTGACCGCCGTCGCTCTTGCTCTGCTGATCCTCGTCGTCAAGCCGGGCCTGCCCCTGGCGCCGGTCGAGGCGGTGGCCGGCGCCCGGGCCGGGGTCAGCGCCCCCATCCAGACGAAGGCGACCGCGCTGCGCCCCGCGCCCCAGAACGCGAACGACGACAAGGGCCGCCTGTTCGACGACGGCTGCCTGACCATGGGCAAGAAGCGCAAGTCGAAGTCCTGCGTGTACGGCAACCCGAAGAGCAAGACCACGGTCGTGATGCTCGGGGACTCCCACGCCCTGCAGTACTTCCCCGCGATGCTCCGCCTGGCCAAGAAGCACGACTGGCGCCTGGTCGGCCTGGCCCGGGCGAGCTGCCTGGTCGGCGACGTGAACTACCAGCCGACCTGCAACGCCTGGCGGGAGAACACGCTGCGGCGCATCGAGAAGAAGGAGAAGCCCGATCTGATCGTCACGACGAACTCGATCGACAAGCGCTTCCGAGTGATCGTCGGCGGGACGAAGCTGTCGCGGACGGCCAGCGAGCCCCACCTCGAGTCCGGGTACAGCCGGACCTACCGCCGGCTGCTGCGGACGGGCGCGCGGCTGGCCGTGATCCGGGATCAGTCGCCGACGCCGTTCGACCCGGCCGAGTGCGTGCTCAAGAACCAGAAGAAGCTCGACCGCTGCGCCTTCAAGCCGAACCGCAACGCGAAGCTCTCCTTCGACTACAAGGCCGCGCGCAACACGAGCGAGCGGATCAAGATCATCGACCCGCTCCGCGTCCTCTGCCGGGGGACGGGCTCGAAGAAGCGCTGCCCGGCCGTGATCGGCAACGCCCTCGTCTACCGCGACTCCGAGCACCTGAGCGCCACGTACGCGCGGACGCTCGACGACTGGCTCTACAAGCGGCTGCCGAAGGTCTGACAAAGGGGCCGTTGCCGTCGCGCCGGACCCAGGGGACGGCGCGGCCGTAGTCGAAGCGCAGCACGATCCCGCCGTCGGTCGTGAACTCCGTCTCGAGCGCGAGCGTCCCGGGCCGGTAGCGACGCCGCACCGCTCGCACCTCGTCCGCGGGCGGGGCGTGGCGCCAGTAGCCGTGACGGGCGTCGCCGAGCAGCGCCGCGAAGCACGCGCCCAGGTGAGTCATCCCGCTGACGTCCGCTCGGCGTCACCGTCGCTCGCGGGCACCGGCGGATCATGAGCAGCCTTACCGACGCACCCGGGAGAGACGAGCGCGTCGTCTGCGTGCTGCGCGCGATCGACGAAGGGCAACGAGCCGCGACGATCGCCGCGTGGGCGGGCGCGCTGGCCGACGGCCTCGGCGTCCCCCTCGATCTCGTCGGCGTGGCCGAGGCGCTTGCTCCCGTCGGGATCACACCCGTTCCAGGCGTGCCGCTCGCCTCGGTCCCAGAAGTCGCCGCCCTGCAAGAGCCGCCCGTGGACCTCACCGCGGTCGCCGAGCGCGCCGGGGTGCGGCCGGCCAGTCGCCGCGAGCTGCCCGGACCGGTCGCCGGGGTGCTCGAAGAGCTCGCCGCCGAGCCCTTGACGGCGCTGATCGTCGTCGGCGACGACGGCGACGGCGCGCTGTGGTCGGCGATCAGCGGCGCCCCGATTCGCCGCGCCCTGCGCGAGCTGCCGGCGCCGCTCGTCCTCGTGCCCCACGGGGTGCGCAGGCCGCAAGCGACGCGCTGGCGGGTGGCCGCCGGGATCATGAACCCTGAGCAGTGCCGGCCGGTGCTGTCCATCGCGAGCGCCCTGGCGCAGCGGCTGGACGGCGAGCTGATCCTGCTCGCCGACGGCGCGTCCCAGGCCACCGCGACCGAGCAGGCCAGCGACCTCCTCCCGAGCGATGCCCGCCCGCGGACGGAGCTCCTTCCGGAGGATCCGGCCGCGGTGCTCGGCGACGTGCTCGCCCACGGGGACGCCGACCTGCTCGTGCTCGCGCCGCCCGAGCGGGGCCTGCTGGCCAGCGCCATCCTGGGCTCGGTCTTCCACGCCGTCGCCGCGGGCGGGCATGGGCCGATCGTCGTGGCGCCCGGGGCCGCCCCGCCCAGCTGAGCGGGCAACGTCAGCCGCCGGACGCGGGCGTGGCGCGGCGACGCGGGAGCGGGCACGAAACCGAGATGCGCCGGTACCGAGGATCCCTGTCCACGCTCACCGTCACACCCGTGCTGTCGCGACAGCTCAACCCGAATCTCAGCCCTGACCGCAACGTCCTCTGGAGTCGACGTCGACCAGGCCGGGGGGCCCCTCGAAGTCGGTGTCTTCCTGCGGGTCTGCAACGAGGACGGTGCTCCGCGGACATCGACCGACCGGTTCGTGCTCAAGGACGCCTTCGGCACCCGCATCGAGCCGGTGGAGCTCGCGCCGGACAACGCGCTCGCCTACCGGCCGCAGACGCTGGCCGAAGGCGAGTGCCTCCCCGAAGACGCCTCGGCCGCCTACGAGACGCTCGGGGGACGCGCCCTCGTCTTTCTCGTCGCGCTCAGGATCCGCCGCAACTTCCCGCTCGGACTCGAGATCACGGCGAGGTCGGGAGCGCAGCAGACGATCGAGCTCGGCCTGTGAGGCGCCTCGTGCCACTGGCCGCGCTCGCGGGACTGCTCGTCGGCCTCGGTCTGGGACTCGAAGCCAACGTCTCCGGGGTCATCCTCGGCTTCTACGGTCTGGCCGTCGGCGCACTGCTCGGGGCCAGCTACCTGGCGCTGCACCGGCGGGAGCGACGGCGAGGCGCCCGCGATCGCTGAGCCACGTCATCGCAGCTCGTCGAGGACGGTCAGGGCTCGACGAGCCCGCGGCGGATCGCGTACCGGGTCAGCGCGACACGGTCGCGGAGCCCCAGCTTCTCCAGGACGTTGCTGCGGTGCCGCTCGACGGTCTTCTCGCTGATGTGCAGGACGCCGCCGATCTCCCTGCTGGTCAGCCCCTCGGCGATCAGCTTGACCACCTCGGACTCCCGAGGTGAGAGCGGATCCTGGGGCGCGGCGTCCGTGCCGCGGTCGAGGTAGTCTCGCACGAGCGCCGCCACCCCGCCCGGATACAGGAACGGCTCACCGCGCAGCGCGGCGTGGCAGGCAGAGACGAGGTCCTCGTGCGCCGCGGACTTCAGGACGTACCCCGAGGCACCGGCGCGGAGCGCCTCGAAGAAGAACTGCTCGTTGTCGTGCATGGAGAGGATCAGGACGCGCAGGTCGGGCCGGTGCTCGGAGATCTGCCGGGCGGCCTGGATGCCGGTCAGGCGCGGCATCGAGACGTCGAGGACGGCGAGGTCGAGCTCCTCGGCCAGCGCCAGCGCGACGGCGTCGGCGCCGTCTGCCGCTTCGGCGACCACCGAGAAGCCCCGTTCGGCTTCGAGGGTGAGCCGCAACCCGTGGCGGACCATCCGGTGATCGTCGGCGAGCAGTATGCGGACGGTTCGTCCGGGCAGGACGGGCACGCAGCGGACGTTACGCCTTCGCAGGTCAGCTGGGCGACACGTTGGCCGCGCACCACGGAACCTCGGTAACGACACGGGCATGGCGGTTGACCGCAGAATCCTCTCCACGTCGCGACGTTCGTACCCCTCGGACCGACGCGAGGTGTGACTGATGAGACGATGCTCACCCCATTGACCCTTCGCACGATCCCGAACGCCAGGTCCGCGGCGTGATGCGCGTCCCCCGCCCGAGCAGTGGGCTCCTGCGCTACGCCGCGGGTTGGCTGCTGGGCGGCGCGGTCGCGGCGCTGATCCTGCTGCTGGTGCTCGAGGACGGTGAGGAGCGGGCGTTGCCGCCCCTGGAGCAGATCGAGGCGGGCACCGCAGCCCGGGCGGCTCGGTGCCAGATGCGCGTTGCCGCGATCCCGGACCGCGGCCCCGCCCGACCGGTCGGGGCCGGCATCTACAAGGAGCCCGTGTCCGAGGCGGGGACGCTTGCGGCGCTCCGCGGAGGGCTGGTGGTCATCACGTACCGGCCCACCCTGGGCGAGGCCGACCGCGACCGTCTCGTGGCGCTGCAGAAGGTGGTCCCGCGCGGAACCGTCCTTGCTCCCGCGCCGACGGCCGCCGACGTCCCCGTGCGCGTCCGCGTATGGCGCGTAGAGCTGCGCTGCCCGCGAGCCGACAGCCGCGTCGTCGACGCGGTCCGTCTGTTCCGCGGGCGCTACATCGGGCGCCGGCCTTGAGCTCTGACACGGCGGGCGGCCCGCGGCGCCTCCCGGGGGTGGCGTCGGAGGGTCATGTGCGGTCGGCAGGTATGGAGGACACCAAGGTCATCTCGCTGCTGTGGCGCCTGTTCATCCCGAACGCCACGGTGCTCATGGTCGCCGGAGTCGTCCTGGCGGTGCAGCCCGCCAACGGCCGGGTCGTCTCCCTGGGCGCCGGGGTCCTGGTGATGCTCGGCGTCAACGTGGTCCTCATGCGGCGCGCGTTCGCGCCGTTGCAGCGGCTCACCGACCTGATGGCCGCCGCCGATCCGCTGCGACCCGGACACCGGATCGAGGTCCGCGACCCGGGCACGGAGGTGACGGTCCTGGCCGAGGCGTTCAACGCGATGCTCGCCCGCTTGGAGGGAGAGCGTCGCGCGAGCCTCGTCCGAACGCTCGTCGGCCGTGAGGATGAGCGGCGCCACCTGGCCGCAGAGCTCCACGACGACATCGGCCAGACGCTGACAGCGCTGATGCTCCAGCAGTCTCGGCTGGCCGACCAGCTGCCGGCGAGTCAGCGCGCCGAGGCGCTCGACGTGCGCCAGGGCCTGCTCACCGCGATCGAGGACGTGCGGGGCATCGCCAGCCGGCTTCGGCCGGAGGCGCTCGACGCGCTGGGTCTACGGGCGGCATTGGCCGATCTGTGCGACCGGCTCTCGGAGCGGACCGGGCTGCGGATGGAGCGTGCGTTGGATGCAGACCTCCCCCGGCTGGGTCCCGATGTCGAGCTCGCGATCTACCGGGTCGCGCAGGAGGCCGCCACGAACGCGATGCGCCACGCTCCGGGCAGCTGCATCCGCGTCGCCCTGCGCACTGAGGGCGACGCCGTCGTCCTGGAGGTCAGTGACGACGGCGAGGGCTTCGACCGGGACGCGATCACCGAGCGGGGGCTACGCGGCATGCGCGAACGGGCCGTGCTGATCGGAGCCCACCTCGACGTGGCCGCCACCCCCGGTCGGGGCACCTGCATCCGCCTGAGGATGCCCGCTGGAACCGCGCCCGAGTAGCCCGCTGCACACCGCTCATGGGTCGCACCGTGGCCGCGGCTCACGACGATGTGCCGCTCTCGCGCTTCTGCCAGATCGGCATGGGGGGTCGGCCAGGGCCGGTATGCGCGGTTCCCCCCATGTCGGTCGGGCCGCTCCGGGGTATCGCTGTCCCATGCTCTCCGACGCCGCGACGATCGACGACCCTCACGCAGACTTCTTCCGGAAAGTGGCGGAGGCCAGCGCCAACGTGCTCGTCTTCAAGGCCGACGCGGCGCTCCTGGACGGCGTTCCGGAGCGGACCGCGCAGGTGCTCGCCCAGCGGGTCCGCCTTCCTCGGATCCGTCTGACGGCAGGCCACTGGGAGCCGGCGCGTCCGGAGTGCGCCGAGGGAGAGGTGCTCGGGCTGCTCGTGCTCGACGGGTTGCTGGAGCGCACGGCGGACGTCGGGTCCAGAAGCGGCCCGGAGCTGCTCGGACCTGGAGACTTCCTGCGCCCGTGGGATCCGGCCCCCGAGGGCGGGACGGCATGCTCCTGGCGCGTGCACGAGCGCGTCGAGCTTGCCGTGCTCGATGACCGCTTCAGCTCCGTGGCCTGCCGCGTCCCGCGCGTCCTGGCCAACCTCCTGAGCCGCACCGCCCTGCGGTCCCACGGCTTGGCGGTCCGCTTGGCGATCGGTCAGGTGCGCTGCGCAGAGGACCGCGTGCTGTTCGTGCTGCAGGCCATGGCGGAGCGCTGGGGATGCGAGACCCCCGAGGGGGTGCACCTTCCCTTCGCGCTGCAGCACGACACGATCGGTCGACTGGCGTGCATGCGCAGGCCGACGACCTCCACGGCGCTGATCGCCCTCCAGCGCTCGGGCCGGTTGCTCCGGTGTGCCGACCGGACCTGGCTGCTACCCGAGGAAGCCGCCACGGGGGTCACCTCGACAGCCCGCCCGGTGCAGCGAGCGGCATAACCGGGGCGGTCCCCCCGCCGCCGCGGCCATCTCCGGCTGCTCGTCGCGGTGATGTCGGGCGAGCCGTGAGGTCGGTTCATGCCCGTCTGACGCGCACGAGGTAGACGAGCGCCGAGAGCACGAACAGCGCACCCGTCACCGCCAGCCAGCGGCCGAGGTAGGGCTCCTGCGTCAGCCCGGTCGTCGGCCGGTAGCTGGCCTCAGACAGCTTCAGGATCAGCGGCAGTGCCGCCAGGAAGAGCAGGAGCGAGAGCATCGAGGGCACGGCGAGGTGCTGCAGCGCGATGACGCGGCGCCGGCGGTCGGCCTCGACCCCACCCGCGCGTCGCGCCAGCCGGTAGGCCGCGGTGTACAACGGCAGGAAGACGAAGTCGTGCAGCACGATCGCGCCCGCGAGCCACAGCAGCACCCCCCACGGCTTGGCGCCCTGGAAGATCGCCCACACCGCGTAGGCGGCGATCGCGTAGGTGAC
>JACDAP010000413.1 GCA_013695395.1 Solirubrobacterales bacterium | reverse complement strand
CGGGGGCCCTTGGGGCGGTCCGGGCCGCTGGGCGGAGCCCGAGTCCTGGAGCGAGGCCGACGCCGAGACGGCGGCCTGGCTCTACCGCAAGCTCGCCGCCCCCGCGCGGCAGCTCGTCGACCTCCTCCTCGACGAGCCCGAGCGCCGCTGGTCCGGCAACGCCCTGGCCGACGCGCTCGGCCTCGAGAAGGGCGCGCACGGCGTCGCGGGCATCCTCGCCTGGCCGGGCCGCTACTGCCGCAAGGCGGACCGTCCGCTCCCGATCGCCACCGCCAAGCGGGAGGACGGCGGCACCGACTACTGGATCGAGGGCGTCGAGGCCACGCTCTTCGCCGCCGCCCGCGCCGCCTGAGGCGGCTGCCATCTCGCAGCATTCGAGGAACCTTCCGCCCAGCGAAAGGTTCCTCGAGCCCGCCGCGATCCCTCGCCGCCGCACGGCGGCCGGACTCACACGAAGAGCGTGAGCTCCGGCTCCTTCTCCCCGCGCACGACCGCGAGATCGACCTCGACGCAGGCGATGCCGCGCGCTTCGGCGAGCACCCGGGCCTGCGGCTTGATGACCTGCGCGGCGAGCACTCCGCCGCAGAGCTCCATCGCCGGGTCGCGGCGGATCCGCTCCAGGTAGCGGGTGAGCTGCTCGACCGCGTCGATCGTCGCGACCCGCTTGATCTCCACGGCGATCCAGCCGTCCGCCTCGTCCCGGCACATCAGATCCACCGGGCCGATGTCGGTCGGCCATTCGCGCCGCACGAGGCGGAAGCCCTCCCCGCACCAGGAGGGCGCGTCGGCAAGTGCCTCCTGGAGATCCTTTTCGACGCCGTCCTTCTCGTGCGCCGCCGCCTCGCCCATGTCGTGGGTGAGGTCGGAGAGCACCTCGACGATGCGGATGTCGAGCCGGTCCTCGGTCGCGCCCGCGAGCTTGCGCACGACGATGCGTCCGTCGCTCTCCTCGACCACCGTCGGGGGCGTCATCCAGTTCTGCGGCTTGAAGCCGCCGGTGTCGGCGTGGACCATCACCGACCCGTCGCTCTTGAGCATCAGCAGGCGCAGGGCCTCGGGCAGGACCGCGGTCAGGCGGCCGGTGTAGCGGACTTCGCAGCGGGCGACGATCAGGCGCATCCCGCCGAACCGTAGGCGTCGGCACGGACAGGTGCGGGCGATGACCCCGCACCCTCCGGGAACCTCACTCCACGCGGAACGACCGGTACGAGGAGTTGATGGCGTCGTACGGAGCGGCGCCGCGGTAGGTCGCCCGCACGCGCCAGCGCCCAGCCTGCTCGAGGTCCGCGGGGAGCTTGACGCTTCGGCCCGCCTTGACCTCGTCGGTCACGCGGGTGCGGTAGCGCTTGGCGACCAGCTGCTGCCACCTGACGGTGACCGTGCTGGCACGGAGCGACCCCGTCGGGCGCACGAGCGTCGCCTTCACCGAGCAGGAGCGCTTGCCGTCGGTCCGGGACCCGCAGGAGACGCCCCGCAGGCTGTAGCGATTGCGCGTCTCCGTCTTCGCCCCCTTCGCGCTGTAGCGGAAGTAGAGGAACTCCGAGCGGGTGGCCTTGTACGGCGCCTGCCCCTCGTAGGCGACCCGCACCCGCCACTTCCCGCGGTTCTTGAGCTTCGCCTTGAACGTGAAGGACTTGCCGGCCGACTTCAGCCCGCCGACGAGCTTGCGGTACTGCCCCTTCTTGTTGCGGAACTGCCATTCGACCGCGAGCTTGCCGCCGATCCGCGCTCCGCCTGACGGGCGCACGAGGCGCCCCGTGGACGAGCAGGCGCGGACGCCCTTGCGGCTCTTGCCGCAGCTGATCTTCCGGGAGATGCGGTACTTCGGCGTGACCGTCTGCGGGAGGGCCCCGTCCCCGGTCAGTGGCGCCTTGACCACGTTGACGACCTTCTGAGCGACGTTGCCATTGGTGTCGAGAGCGGTGACCTCGATGCGGTGCGGCCCGACCCCGAGCTCTCGCGATCCGAACCAGGGCGAGAGCCCGACCGACGCGCCGTTCGAGAGCTGCTCGGTGAAGTTCCGGATCTGCTGACCACCGTCGAAGGTGTAGGTGATCCGGCCGAGGCCGACCCCGCTGTCGCTGGCCGAGGCGGCGAGCTCGAGCCGGTCGACGAAGACCTCGCCCTCGGCGGGCTTGGTCACGTTGACCGACGGGGGCTCGAAGTCACCGCAGGCGCCCGGACCGATCCCGCCGGCCCCCCGGAAGACGTCCGCGGACGGCTTCGACGCGCCGTCGGCGCGGAGCAGGCCGTAGTGGCTGAGCTCCGACCCCACCCCGTTGGTCGGGTCGTCGCGGAGGGTGAACACGGTGGCCGCGACCACGTAGGGGTCGAGCGCCAGACACTCGAACGCCTTCCGCAGGAACGCGGCCTGGTTGGCCTCGTTCACGCCCGACGGCTTCTTGCCGGCCTGCTCGCCGCGCGCGCAGCTGGTCGGGCCCCCGTTCGTGGTCGACCAGCCGAGCTCGGTCATCCAGATCGGCTTGTCGTCGCCGTTGGCGAGCATCGTCGCACGGACCTCGCGGTAGCCGAGGAAGGTGAACTGCCCGAGCCGCCCGCTGGCGTCGCGGTAGAAGCTGTCCGGGCCGCGGTCCGAGCAGGCGGTGTCGGTGTGGACCGAGACACCGTCGAAGGCGCCCTTGGCGCCTCGCGCGTAGAGCGACTGGATCCAGTCGTAGTTGTTTCCCGTCGTCGGGCCGGTGAGCACCGTCGCGCCCTGATCGTTCCTCTTGATCTGCTGGTAGGAGGCCCGGAGCATCGCCGTGTAGAAGTCGGCGTTCGGCGCCTCGCCCCAGAACTCGGGCGCATCGGGCTCGTTCCAGATCTCGTAGGCGGGGCTCGGCTGGCCCTGCTCCCGGACCTGGGCGAGCCAGCCCGCGAGCTCGCCGGTGAACGTCGCGTACTCGTTCGCGTCACGTGGACGCTTGCCGCTGGCCGCCCACGCCGGCGCGCCGAGGACCGCCATGATCGGCGTCGCGCCCTGCTGGAGCACGAGGTCGACCCCGGCGCGCAGCCCGGCGGGGATCGGCTCGCCGGCACGAGCGCCGCCGGAAGCGGAGAACTCGGTGCTGCTGCTGGGCTCGAAATCGCTCCAGCGCACGAAGAAGCGGACCTGCTTCGCGCCTTGCGCGAGGGCGACTCGAGCGTCGCCGTAGTCCTTCAGGTTGAGGCCCGGCGTCGCCGCATGGGCGGTTCCGGCACTGGCGAAGACGGCTCCGACGCTCAGGAGCAGGAAGGTGGCGAGACGGCGTGGTCGGCGCAAGGGAGGCTGTCCGGTGATCGCAGGTGCGGGAGGGAACGGGCCCACGGTCCGCCCCCTCTCACGGATGTCGGCCTGCTGAGCGCCGACCTTTACTGCATGTCAGACCGCCGGAAGCGCCCGAGGCGCCGCCTCGCGCAGGCGGACCAGGAGCGCCCGGACCTCGAGATCCCCCGGCGCGAGCTCGGCGGCACGTTCGGTCGCGGCGACGGCGTCGGAGAGTCGGTCGGAGCGTGCGAGCGCGTGGGCGTACCGCGACCAGGCAGGCGCGGAGCCAGGCTCGAGCTGCGTGGCCTGCTCGGTGGCGGTGATCTCGCCGCCGAGCTCCCCGGCGAGGTGGAACGCGAGGGCGAGGTCGAGCAGCCCCGCGACCGAGGGGCCGAGCGCCCGCGCACGCTCGAGCGCCTCGATCGCCGCCTGCCGGTCCATGAGCCGGAGCCGCAGGCGACCGACCCGTTCCCACTC
>JACDAP010000430.1 GCA_013695395.1 Solirubrobacterales bacterium | reverse complement strand
TCGGTCGCCGGCACCAAGTTCGAGTACGACGAGGTCTCCAAGCGCACCCCGCAGAACGTCGTCGGCGTCAACACCATCGGCATCTCCTAGCACGGAGACCCGCCGAGGCCCCGAACAGAGGCCTCACCGCAGGACCGAAGGGCCGCCCCCGAGGGCGGCCCTTCATCGTTCCCGGTCAGTTCTCGCGCAGGGTGGCCTCGACCGCGCGCACGGCGTCGTCGACCAGCGTGGCGACCTCCTCGCGCGGCTGGCGCCAGCGGCCGAGGACGTAGCCGGCCACGAGCTCGGGGTCGGTCGAGTCCGGCCGACCGACACCGATGCGGACCCTGCGGAACTCTGGCGAGGCGAAGCCCGCCTTGAGCGACTTCAGGCCGTTGTGACCGGCCAGGCCGCCGCCGAGGCGCGCGCGAACGTCACCGAAGCGCAGGTCGATCTCGTCGTGGACGGCGATCACCCGGTCCAGCGGCACCTTCAGAGCCCCACGGGCGGGCCCTGCGGCCTTCCCGGACTCGTTCATGAAGGTCTGGGGCAGCAGAACGCCCACGCGGGGCCCGCCGGGCTCTGTGCGCCCGTCGACGTAGAGACCGGCCCACTTCTTCTTGGGCGTGCCGAGGCCCCAGCGCTCGACGAGCGCCCGGGCGACCTCGAAGCCGACGTTGTGGGGCGTTCCCTCGTACGCGGCCCCGGGGTTGCCGAGACCGACGATCAGCCAGTCGACGGGAGCGGACCCGCCCCCGAAGCGCATGCGCGCTGCTTACTCGGCGTCGCCCTCGGCGGGAGCCTCGGTGTCGTCGCCGTCGGCCTCCGTCTCACCCTCCGCTGCCGGCTCGTCACCGACGACCTCGGTCTCGGTCTCGAGCTCGTCGAGCTCGGCCTGAGAGCGCGGGGCGGTGATGGTGAGCAGCGGCGTCTCGCCCGCTGTCTCCTCGTCGAGGACGAGCGTGACGCCCTCGGGCGCGACGAGCGCGTCGAGGAAGACGGTGTCGCCCATCTCGGCCGCGGACGCGTCGTAGATGATCGCCTCGGGGATGTCGCTCGGGAGCGCCTCGACCGTGACCTCGCGCGTGGGCTGCTCGAGGACGCCGCCCTCCTTGACGCCGGGAGAATCGTCGACGCCGATCAGCTCCACGCTCACCTGCGCCTGGATCTCCTTGTTCATGTCGACCCGGACAAGGTCGATGTGGGTGATCTCGCCCCGCACCGGGTGGACCTGCGCCTCCTTGAGGACCGCGTTGGTCGTCTGGCCGTCGTGGTCGAGCGAGAGGACCGCGCCGGAGGCCGCGAGCGCGCCCCGGAGCTCATGCGCGTCGACCGCGAAGCTCAGGTTCTCCAGGTCCAGGCCGTAGAGCACCCCAGGAATCTGCCCGGAGCGACGCAGGCGGCGGGAGCCGCGGGAGTGGCCGACCTCACGGGAGGCGATCTTGAGGGTGGTGGAGTCTGTCTTGGTGGCCATGAGCGACGCAGAAGGGTAGCGGGCACGAGGCCGTTGATGCCGCGCCCGCGCCGCTCCCGGTCCGCTACCTGGTTCCGAACTGGTCGGTCGCCTTGAAGATCCGCTGCACCTCGGCGAACGCCGGCTTGCGCACCCCGTTGAAGGTGATCAGCCCCTTCTCGTGGATCGGGGAGTTCGGGTACGGGTTTCCGCCGCTCCAGCCCGGCCGGACGCGGAACTCCTCGAGCGCCCAGTAGATCGCGCCCGTCAGCCACGGCTTGGTCGCGTACACGCCCAGGTGGTAGTTCACGAAGTCCGACTGGAACTCGAAGGTGCCCTTCTCCTCCACCGGGCCGCTGCGATTGGCCTCGGCACCGAACTCGGAGACGAGCACGGCCTTCTTCGGATAGCACGCGTGGACGGAGTCCAGGTACTCGGAGAGCAGTTCGCGGTCGGCGATCTGCCCGTTCGGCCCCGGGTACCAGCCGAAGTACTCGTTGACCCCGATCACGTCGAGCGGCCCGTACTCGGGTTGGCAGCCCGCGTCGCGGTAGCCGGCCACGGCGTAGCCGACCGGGCGGGTGGGGTCGAGCTTCTTGGCCGAGCGGGCGGCCCGGGCGATGTAGAAGCCCTGGACGGGCCCCGGGCGGGCCGAGAGCTCGTTGCCGATCGACCAGACGATCACCGACGGGTGGTTCTGGTTCGTGCGGATGTTCGTCTCGAGCTCCTTGGCCGCGAGCTTGCGGACGGTCAGGCTCGCCAGCGCCGGCGTCTTCAGCGCGTAGACCGGGACCTCGCTCCAGATCATCATGCCCTTCTCGTCGGCGAGCTCGTGCGTGTAGGGGTGCAGCGGATAGTGGGACCGCATGACCGTGCCGCCGAGCTCCTTGGTCTCGTCGACCTCGCGCTCACGGATCCGGTTGGTGATCGCGAAGCCGAGCTTCGGATCGTCCTCGTGCAGGCCGACGCCGCGGAAGTTCATCGGCTTGCCGTTGAGCAGCCACTGGCCGTTGACGACCTTGACGGAGCGGATGCCCGTCTTCAGCTGGTAGGCCTGCAGTCGGCGGCTCCTGCCGCTTCCCGCGCTACGGGCCTCCATCTTCACGCTGTAGAGCGCCGGGCGCTCGGGCGACCAGAGCTTGGGCTTCGCGACCTTGACCTTGCGGACGAGGGTCGCCGAGCTCTTCGGCCCGACCGTCACCGTGCCGAACGAGAGCCGCTTGCCGCCGAAGCTCCCCGTCACCCTGGTCCTCGTCGCGCCGCGGCCCGGGTTGCGCAGCTTGAAGCGCACGTCCACGGTGGCCGAGCAGGTGCGGCACGGCAGGTCGGGTCGTACCTGGACGTCGGCGAAGTCGACGCCGTCGACCTTGCGCAGGTAGACCTCGCGCAGGATCCCGCCGTAGTTCCACCAACCGCCTGTCGGGACGCCCGCCGCGGAGAGGCCCGAAGGCGGGAAGTCGGTGGTCAACCGCTTGTTCTCCACGCGAATCACCAGCCGGTTCGTGCCCTTTCGCTTGAGCGCGCCGCGGTCCAACCGCAGCTCAAAGGGCAGGTAGGCACCCTTGTTCGAGCCGATCGGCCGGCCGTTGAGCCAGGCCTGCGAACGGTAGTTCACCGATTCGAAGCGGGCGACCCACTCAAGTGCCGCCTTCGAGGAGGGCAGCTTGAAGTCCTTGCGGTACCAGCCGACGCTCCCGAGGAAGGACTCGGTGCTCTCGTCGGTCGCGTTCCAAGCGTTCGGCACCGAGGTCGAGTTCCAGCCGCTGCGGCTCGTCTGGCGCTGGAAGCGCTGCTTGAGGCCGACGCTCCCCGGGTCCAGGCGGAACAGCCACTCGCCGTCGAGCAGGTAGCGCCCGGTCGGGCCGGACTTGTAGAGCGCCTGCTCGTCCGGGGCGGTCGGCGCGGCGGCCAGGGCGGTGGCGCTCCCCCCGCCCAGTGAGACCAGGATCAGCGTGGACAGGACGACGAGGCGACGGGTGAGGCTCATGGGTGGGTCAGCAGCCCTTCTCGGGTGGCAGGGGCGCGCTGAGGCGCTGGAGGGTAACCGAGGCTCCGGAGATGAGGCTCCAGTCCCGGCGGACGGTGACGCACTGCACGACGGCCTCCGAGCCGCTCGCGACATCGACCGCCCAGGCCACGCGCGAGCGGCCGGTCGAGCGGCCGAGGCTGAAGCGGTTCGCGGCGTCGAAGCGGAGGATCTTGACCTCACCCGGACGCCGCGCGGAGCGGACCGTCCGGGCCACGCGGTCGGCGCACTGCCGGGTGCAGCCCTCCAGCGCGGCGGTGACCGCGACCGTGTCGCCGCGGGCCTGGTCCTCGAGCAGCGCGAAGACCGCCGAGCGTTCGACGTTCTCGGCGGTGAGGAAGCGGGCGGCCTCGAAGGCGATCACGAGGAACGCGAGGACGCCGAAGGCGATGATGACCCGACGGCGCACCGGCAGCTCGAAACTCAGGAGGGGCCGCGAAGTTGCGGGCGCATCCGAACCCGGCAACGCGGGTATACGATCGATCCACATGATGAAGCTCATCTACAAGCCGTTCGGGCTAGGGGTCGGCATGCTCGCCGGCTTCCTGTCCTCCAAGGTCTTCGAGGCCGTCTGGGGCATCTTCGACGGGGAGGAGCCGCCGACCGCCACCACGCGTGAGACCTCGTGGGGCAAGGTGGTCGGTTCGGCTGCCGTCTCCGGGATGGTCTTCTCCACCGTCCGTGCCGTGGTGAACCGAAGTGGCGCGAAGGCCTTCGAGCACCTCACCGGGGCGTGGCCCGGCGAGAAGGCGCCCGGGAAGAGCCAGGCGGCCGAGGCCGTGCGCTGAGCGCCACCGCCTGAGCGCCACCCGGCGCCCGGTCGCACTCAACGGCGGGCCCGGACCACGAACCCCCGCGCCTCGAGCGCGCCGATCGCGTCCTCGAAGGCACCGAAGTCCTGGGCGAGCAGATCGTCCACGGGCCGCCGCCCCGACGGGCCGGTGGTTCGCAGCCACCGTCGTAGCGCGTCCTCGTGGATCCGTCCGGCCGCCTCCTCGGTCAGCGCGAGCAGGATCGCGAGCTGGGGCTTGTCGTCGAGATCCCCGGAGAGGACCGAGAGCGGATCCGCGCCGAGGACCGTGAGCAGCTCGTCCTCCTCGAGGCCGAGGCGCTGCATGAGGACCGCGGCGGCCGTGGAGGACACCGGCCAGACGCTACTCCCCCGTCGCCACCGGCCCGGGACGGAGCACCTCGGCATCGTGGCCCGGGAGCACCGCCAGCCCCTGGTCACGCAACGCGGCCAGTCGCCGCGCGGAAGCACACTGCTGCGTCTCGTCGAATCCGAAGACGGGGAAACGGTGCGCGTCGAGATCCTCAGCGACGAGCACGACGTCGGCGCCGATCACCGTCTTGCCGACGCGCACCGACTGGTGCCCGGTGATGTGGCCGGGGGTGTAAAGCTGGGGCCGGCGGAGGCCAGGACGAACGCCCCGGTGCAGACCGAGCAGGTCCGCCGCGCTCCCGCGGCGATCCGGACGAGCTCCTCAGGGTCGCGCTCGACGCGGTGGCCGCCGATCCCGGCGCCGACCATCGACTGCCCGCGCTCGCCGCGCGGGCCTCGCTCTCCGAGCGGCACCTGCGGCGGCTCGTGGTCGAGCAGACGGGGACGACGCCCGGGCGGATCGTCGAGCG
>JACDAP010000428.1 GCA_013695395.1 Solirubrobacterales bacterium | reverse complement strand
GCGCCCGCCCAGCCGGCGCCCGTCCGGGGGACGTCCCAGCGCCCGCCCGCCTCCCCGGTCGCCGAGCGGCGCTCGTCCGGCGGCGCGCGCGGCTTCTTCATCGGCCTGGTCATCGTCGCCCTCCTGGCCGCGGGCGGGATCGCCGCCTACCTGGCCACGACCTCGGACGAGCGGGGCGTGAACCTGCGCCGCGTCACCGCCGATCAGGTCGACGGCATCGTCGACGAGCTCGGAACGCTCATCGACGACAACACGCGCTGACGCGTCGTCAGGGGTAATCCGGGCGCGAGTGATCCGGTGGAGGCTCGGCGGCGAACGTTCCCGTGTGAGCCTTCGGCGCCGCCACCGGACCAACGAGGACGTCGCCAAGAACACCGTCAAGACCGTGACGTTTACGTTCGAGAAGCCCGGGGAGGACGCGTACCACCGCGCCTACCACCCGAACATGCACGGGACGGTCGTCGTGACATGAGCCACCCACCCAAGGAGAAGCAGATGCCGGACGAACTGTTGATCGAGGAGATCGATCGAGACGGGGCGGTGGCCGAGGCTACCGCCGAGCTGAGAACGACCCGTTCGGGGCTCTTGCGCCGCGTCGGGCTGGTGGCGGGGGGCGGCCTCGTGGCCGGCCTGGTGCCCATGGCCCTGTCGCGGGCCCAGTCGGGCACGTCGAAGAACGACGTGAAGATCCTCAACTACGCGCTGACCCTCGAGTACCTCGAGGCGGCCTTCTACGCCGAGGCGCTCGAGAAGGGCAAGCTCGACGGCTCGATCCAGAACTTCGCGCAGGTGGTCGCCGATCACGAGGCCACCCACGTCACCGCGCTCGAGAAGGCGCTCGGGTCGGCCGCGGTCAAGAAGCCCAAGTTCGACTTCCAGGGCACCACGGGCTCGAAGAAGATGTTCCTCAGCACCGCCAAGACGCTCGAGGACACCGGGGTCTCGGCCTACCAGGGCCAGGCCGACCAGATCGATTCGAGCGCGATCCTCGCCACCGCGGGCTCGATCCTCGCCGTCGAGGCGCGCCACGCCGCCTGGGTGCGCGACCTCATCGCCGCCGGGAAGACGCCGAAGCCGGCGCCCGAGGCCTTCAACCCGGCGCTGACGATGAAGCAGGTGCTCGACGCCGTCGAGGCCACCGGCTTCATCACGTCCTAAAGCCCTTTCGGAAAGAACTGGAGAACTGAAACTCATGTCCAAGGACATCCGCATGGTCGCCGACGTCAGCCACCTGGCGCCGTTCGACAAGGACGGCGCCCTCGCCGAGGCCGCCGATCGCGTCAACCAGCTGAGTCGTCGCGGCCTCTTCCGCGGCGCCGGAGCGCTCGCCGGAGGTGCCCTGCTGTTCGGCACGGTCCCCGAGACCGCCTTCGGCCAGACGCCGAAGGGGGACGTCGCGATCCTCAACTACGCCCTCACCCTCGAGTACCTCGAGGCGGCCTTCTACGAGGAGGCCAACGCCGGGGGCGCGGTCACCGGCAGGACGAAGCTGTTCAGTGAGACGGCCGGCGAGCACGAGGACACGCACGTCACGGCGCTGAAGAAGGCGCTCGGCTCGGCCGCGATCAAGAAGCCGAGCTTCGACTTCCAGGGCACCACCGAGGCGCTCGGGACGTTCCAGCAGACCGCGATCCTCCTCGAGGACACCGGGGTGAAGGCCTACCAGGGCGCGGCGCCGGACATCAAGACGCCGGAGATCCTGCGGGCGGCGATCTCGATCCACCCGGTCGAGGCCCGGCACGCGGCCTGGATCCGCAACATCGTCGGGGAGCCGCCGGCTCCGGATGCGTTCAACCCCGCGGCCGACATGGCGACGATTCTCGCGGCGGTGAAGGGGACGAACTTCATCTCCACCGCGAACTCGGCGTCCGGCGGCAGCTCCGTCTCGGGAACGCCCTCGGTCACCGGCTAGCACCCGCGCCCCGGTCGCACGCGGCGTGCCCCTCTGAGAAGAGCGGCGCGCCGCGGCGGCTGGTTCGCATGCTCCTGCGCGATGCGCCTCACCCTCCTGCGCCTCCTCTCCGGCACCGCGACGGTCCTCGCCATCGCGGCGGTCGCCTACGTCGTCCGCGGCGCGGTCGACGTAGGTGCGAGCGACGGGCCGACCCTGCCCGTCTCGACACCGGTCGGCGCGGCCGGAACGTTCACGCTGCGCTCGGCGGGCGACAACGTCGTGCCGAAGGGTGCGGCGCTCATCGCGACCGCGAAGGGCAGCACGATCCGCGTGTACGAGCGGCCGGTGACGGTCAAGCGGGCGAAGCGGGCCCGTTCCGGAAAGGCGGCCGGCGGCGCCAAGCGGGCGGGCAAGGCGAGCGCCGGGACGAAGCTCCTGAAGCAGCGGGTCTTCAACAAGCAGCGCATCCCGCTCACCTTCCTCGTCGTCTCCCGGCGCAAGGGCTGGCTGCGCGTCGAGCTGCCGACCCGGCCGAACCAGAGCCGCGGCTGGATCCGGCGGACGGCCGTGACCCTGAGCTTCACGACGATGCGCATCGTCGTGCGCCGGGGGGCGCACCGCATCCGCCTCTACGACGGCAAGCGGGTGGTGATGACCCGGAAGATCGCGGTGGGGGAGGCGATCTCCCCCACGCCGGCGGGACGCTACTTCGTCACCGACATCATCCGCGCGAAGCGGCCGGAGGGCTTCTACGGCCCGTACGCGCTCGGGCTCTCCGCGCACTCCAACGTGTACACGAGCTTCGCGGGCGGCAACGGGCAGGTCGGCATCCACGGCACGAACGACCCCTCCGCCCTGGGGACGGACGTCTCGCGCGGGTGCGTGCGCGTCCGCAACGACGTGATCGCGGAGCTCGCGAAGCTCGTTCCGATCGGGACGCCGGTGACGATCAGGGCGTAGTGCCCGGCGCCCCGCCCGCGCGCAGGTGCCGCGCGGTCTCCGGGAGGGTGCCCGCGAGGATCGCCGCGCGCAGGTCGGCCATCACGCGCTGGACGAAGGCGAGGTTGTGGAGCGTGAGCAGGCGCATCCCGGTGAGCTCGCGCGCGTGGGCGAGGTAGCGGATGTAGCCGCGGCTCAGGCCGAGCGCGCAGGCCGGACACGGGCAGCCCTCCATGATCGGCGCGTGGTCGTCCTTGAACCGCCCCGCGGTCAGGTCGACGCGCCAGCGCTTCTCCGGGTCGCAGACGAGCGCGACGCCGTGGCGTCCGAGGCGGGTGGGCATCGCGCAGTCGAACGTGTCGATGCCGAGCTCGACGCCGCGGACGAGGTCGTCGATCTCCCCGATGCCGAGCAGGTGGCGGGGCTTGGTCTCGTGCTCCCCGCCGAGGACCGAGGTCGCCCAGTCGACCACCTCGTACATCTGCGCCTTCTCCGCCCCGAGCGAGCCGCCGATCGCGATGCCGGGCGTGCCGCTGGCGGCGATCACCTCGGTCGACTGCTTGCGCAGGTCCTCGTAGACGCCGCCCTGGGAGATCCCGTAGATGAGCTGGGCCGGATCGCCGTGCTCGCCGTGCCAGGCCAGGCAGCGCTCGAGCCAGCGGTGGGTGCGCTCAGTGGAGGCCTCGGTGTAGCCGCGCTCCACGTGGAACGGGGTGCACTCGTCGAAGACCAGGGCGATGTCTGAGCCGAGGTTGGCCTGGATCCGCATCGACTCCTCGGGGCCGAGGAACTTCTCCGAGCCGTCCAGGTAGGAACGGAAGCGGACGCCGCGCTCCTCGATCGCGTAGATCTTCCCGAGCCGGTTGGTCCCCTGCGCGCTCGTCCCCTTGATCTCCGAGGCGACCGTGCCGTGGCCCATGGAGAAGACCTGGAAGCCGCCGGAGTCGGTGATGATCGGCTGCTGCCAGCCCATGAAGTCGTGCAGGCCGCCGAAGCCCGCGATCCGCTCGTCGCCCGGGTCGAGGAAGAGGTGGAAGGTGTTCCCGAGCACCATGTCGTAGCCGAGCTCTGCCACCTCGTGCGAGAGCAGGCCCTTGACGGTCGCCTTGGTGGCCAGCGGGACGAACGCGGGCGTGCGGACCTTTCCATGGGCGGTCGTGAGCAGGCCGGCGCGGCCTCGGGAGCCCGGATCGCGGGCCAGGATGTCCAGCGAGGACACTCAGGCGGCCGGCGGGGGCGGGGGCGCGGCCTCGGCGGCCCGCTCCCAGAAGTCGCCGAGCAGGTCCTGCTCCTCCGGGGAGAAGTGCTCGAGGAACATCGCACGGACCCCGGCGAGATGGGTGGCGCGGGCCGCGTCGAGGGTCACCCGGCCCCTCTCGGTCAGGCAGGCGTAGCTGCCGCGGGCGTCCGAGGAGCACGAGCAGCGCTCGAGCAGGCCGTCCCGCTGGAGACGGTCGACCAGGCGGGTCAGGCCACTGCGCGAGAGCAGGATCGAGCGCGCGAGGTCATGCATGCGCATCCGCCCGTCCTCGGCGTCGGCCAGATACATCAGCACCTCGTAGGAGGTCAGGGGCAACCCGTGCTCGGCCTCGAGCTCCGCGTCGAGCGCCTTCGTGAGCCGCGCGTACGTGCTCAGCAGTCCGCGCCAGGCGCGGAGCTCCCGGTGGTCGAGGCGGACGGTCTCCGTGGTCGTGGCCATCGTGAGCACAGCCTACAAGGGACCGTTGCGTGCGCAATTAGGTTTCGCCTATGGTTGCACGAGCAATCACTTCAGGGACCCCCACGAAGGAGACCCGCATGGCCAAGATCGCCGTCGTCTACTACAGCTCCACCGGACACGTCCACCAGCTTGCGCTCGCCGTCCAGGCCGGCGCCGAGGAGGCTGGCGCCGAGGTGCGCCTGCGCCGCGCCGCCGAGCTCGCGCCCGAGGAGGTCATCCGCTCGCAGGATGCCTGGCACGAGCACTACCTGGCCACGAAGGACAGCGTGGCCGAGGCCACCAACGACGACCTCGAGTGGGCCGACGGTCTCGCCTTCGGCACCCCGACCCGCTACGGCCTGCCGACCGCGCAGCTCAAGCAGTTCATCGACCAGACGGGCCCGCTGTGGGGGGCGGGCAAGCTGAACGGCAAGCTCGCGACCTCCTTCACCTCCGCGCAGACCACGCACGGCGGGCTCGAGTCGACCATCCTGGCGCTCAACAACGTCTTCTACCACTGGGGCGCGATCATCGTCCCGCCGGGCTACGCGGACCCGATTCAGTTCGAGACGGGCACCCCGTACGGCACCAGCCACGTCTCCGGGGGTGGCGGGGAGATCCCGGAGAGCACCCTGAAGAGTGCGCACTTCCAGGGCAAGCGCCTGGCCGAGTACGCCGCCAAGCTCGGCGGCTGAGTCGTGGCCGAGCAGCTGCCGGTCCGCGTGCGGGAGGGCACGGGCGATGAGACGCTCGTGCTCCTGCACGGCCGCGGCGCGGATGAGCACGACCTCTTCGGGCTCTTCGACGCTCTCGATCCGGAGCGGCGGCTGCGCGGCATCACCGTCGGCGGGCCGCTCTTCCTCCCGCCCGGCGGCCGCCACTGGTACGTGGTGCCCCGGGTCGGCTTCCCCGACCACGACACGTTCACCGCGACGTTCGCCGCGCTGCAGCAGACGCTCGACGAGGAGCTCGGGGTGGACTGGTCGCGTACGGTCGTCGGCGGCTTCTCCCAGGGGACCGTGATGAGCTACGCGCTCGGGCTCGGCGCCGGTCGCCCGCGCCCGGCCGGGATCCTGGCGCTCAGCGGCTTCGTCCCCACGGTGGAGGGATGGACGGCGGCGGTCCCGGCGGGCCTCCCGGTCTTCGTGGGCCACGGGAGCGCCGACCCGGTGATCGCGGTGGAGTTCGCCCGTGGGGCCCGAACGCTGCTCGAGGCGGGCGGCGCGGCGGTCGAGTATCACGAGACCCCGATGGCCCACACCATCGACCCGCGCGTCCTGCCGGACGTGCAGCGCTGGCTGGCCGAGACCACAAGCACGGCTAGCGGGTGAGAATGGATCTGCGCCCGCCTGGCGGGCGTGCATCCATCCTCACCGAATGCCGGTCCGTGAGAATGGATCTGCGCCCGCGTGGCGGGCGTCGATCCATTCTCAGCGCGACATCGGCGCTTGCGGAGGGTGCGGCGCCGGTCAGGCCCGCAGTAGCGAGCGGCCGGTCATGGCCGCCGGCTGCGGCAGACCCAGGAGCGCCAACGCGGTCGGCGCAACGTCGGCCAGGACGCCGCCGTCGCGGAGGACGCCGACCCTCTCCGAGGTCACGACCAGGGGGACCGGGCTCAGCGAGTGCGCGGTGTTCGGTGAGCCGTCGGGCTCGAGCATGTGGTCGGCGTTGCCGTGGTCGGCGGTGACGATCAGCACGCCGCCGCTCGCCTGAACCGCGGCCACGACGTCCCCCAGGCACGCGTCTACGGTCTCGATCGCGGTGACCGCGGCCGGGATGACGCCGGTGTGCCCGACCATGTCCGCGTTGGCGAAATTGATCAGACCGAACGCCGGCGCGTCCTCGTCCCAGGCGGCGATGAACTTCTCGGCGGCAGCCCGGGCGCTCATCTGCGGCTTGTGGTCGTAGGTCGGCACGTCGCGCGGGCTCGGTACCGTCTCGCGCCGCTCGCCCGGGTACGGCTGCTCCTCCCCGCCGTTGAAGAAGTACGTCACGTGCGGGTACTTCTCGGTCTCGGCGACGTGCAGCTGGTGGCCGCCGTGCCCGGCGATGACGCTCGGCAGCGTCACGCTCGGGCGCTGCGACA
>JACDAP010000405.1 GCA_013695395.1 Solirubrobacterales bacterium | reverse complement strand
CCCCGATCCCGCCCCCGCGCCGGATACCGGCGGCGGCAGCGGCGGGAACACCGGCGGCGCAAGCCCTGGTGGGCTCAGCGACTTCTGCAAGCAGAACCCCGGCGCCTGCGGGCAGTAGCGCCGCTGCCCGCCGACCTCCCGGCGAACGGCCGCCGCAGTCAGGCGGCCCGACCGCAGCCGGTCAGCCGCCGGTGGACCGCTACCGCGTGCCCGACTTCCGCTGTCTGGACGACGAGTTCTTCTTCGGGTCGGAGACGATCGTCGCCGTGTAGGTGATCCGCGCGGTCCGGTAGAGGCAGAAGAAGCGCGTGATGTTGTTCACCTTGGTCGACTGCGCGGTCTGGGTCGCGAAGTCGTTGCAGCCGCCCTTATTGCGCGTCGCGCGCCAGGAGACGGTGCCGGGCTGGTTGATCGCCAGCGCGGGAGCCCAGGTCGGGACCGAGAGACCGATGACGTTGCCCTTCTTCACCGGGATCGACTTCTCGAGTGCGAACTGGACGGTCTGCCCGAAGTAGGGCTCGAGCTTCTGCGCGTCACCCTGCGCCAGGATGCGCGCGTAGAGCTTGTTCCCGGGCCGGAAGACCGTGATCTGCGCGCTGGCCTCCCCGCCGAGGTTCTTGTCGAAGAAGGCGACCTGCTCCTTGTCCGGCTTCGAGAGCTTGATCGTCCAGGCGACGAGGCGTCCGTCCTCCTTGACGGTGTGGGTCTCACGCGTGTCGCCGACCTTGACCTGGTAGCCCGTGGTCCGGCTGATGGCCAGGCAGGGCTTGTTCGGGCAGGACGGATCAGGCATCGCGGTCTCACCCTGGAGCGGGCCGATCTCGGAGATCGCGGCGCCGGCGAGGGTCGGGACCGCCACGGCGGAGGCCACGGTGGCAGCGGCAAGGGCCAGGTGTGTCTTTCGCATCACATCCCATTCAACACGGTGCAGCGCCCGAGTTGCGGGCGAGGTCGGCCAATAGACTGCCTGCCGGCATGGCCGCGATCGACGTCAGAGGTCTCGAACGGGAGTACAAGAGCGGGCTGAAGGCGGTTCGCGGCATCGATCTCGCGGTCGAGCCCGGCGAGGTCTACGGCTTCCTCGGGCCCAACGGCGCCGGCAAGACCACGACGGTCCGGATGCTCGTGACCCTGCTGCGGCCCACCGGCGGCTCGGCCACCGTCGCGGGCTTCGACGTCGCCACCGAACCGGCGAAGGTGCGCCGTCGGATCGGGGTCGCGCTGCAGGAGGCCGCGCTCGACCAGCTCATGACCGGGCGGGAGCTGATGGAGCTCCAGGCCACCCTTCACGGCATTCCCGCCAAGCAGGTCGCCGACCGGGCGGACGAGCTGATCGGCCGGGTGGGGCTCTCCCAGGCCGCCGAACGCCGCGTCGGCACCTACTCGGGCGGCATGCGCCGCCGACTCGATCTCGCGATGGCGCTGATCCACGCGCCCGAGGTGCTCTTCCTCGACGAGCCCACCACGGGCCTCGACCCGACCTCGCGCTCCACGCTGTGGGACGAGGTGCGCCGGTTGAAGGCGGACGGCACCACGGTGTTCCTGACCACCCAGTACCTCGAGGAGGCCGACCAGCTCGCCGATCGCGTCGGCATCATCGCCGACGGGCTGATCGTCGCCGAGGGGACACCGGCCGCGCTCAAGGCCGAGGTCGGGCTCCCCCACCTCGACGTGAGCTTTGCCGACTGCCCGGACCTGTCGCGCGCGAAGGAGCTGCTCGGCCGCTTCGGTGAGTTGCGCCCCGCGCCCGAGGGTGCGGACGTGTCCGTCGCCGTCGCCAAGGGGGCCGAGGAGATCGCACCGGTCGTGCGGGTCCTCGACGAGGCCGGCTTCACGGTCGCCTCGCTCGAGCTGGTGGAGCCCTCACTCGACGACGTGTTCGCCGAGAAGACGGGGCGCCACCTGGAAGGGGCGGCCGAGCCCGCCGCAGCGCCCGCGTGATCCCGGTCGTCCTCGCCCTGGCGCGGCGCGCGATCGTCGGCAACCTGCGGCGCCCGCAGTTCCTCGCTCCGCTCGTGATCTTCCCCACCATGTTCCTGGCCGTGAACGTCGGCGGGCTGACCTCGACCACCGGGCTGCGCGGCTTTCCGAAGGTCGACGGCTTCCTCGACTTCCAGCTCGCGGGCGCGCTCACGCAGTCGCTGCTGCTCGGCGGGGTCTCGACCGGCATCGCGAGCGCCCTGGAGATCGAGGGCGGGTTCTTCGATCGCCTCGTGGCCTCCCCCATCCCGCGCTTCGCGATCGTGCTCGGCCGCCTGCTGGCCGCGAGCCTCGTGGCCGGGATCCAGGTCCTCTTCTTCCTCGCGCTCGGCCTGGCCTTCGGCGCGACGATCAAAGGCGGCGTGCTCGGGGTCCTGCTCATCCTGCTCATCGGGATGATCGCCGGGATCGGCTTCGGCGCGATCGGCCAGGCGATCGCGCTGCGCGCGAAGAACGCCTCGACCGTGCAGGGAATCTTCCCGCTCGTGCTCGTGATCCTCTTCGTCTCCTCAGCGTTCTTCCCGCGAGACCTGCTCTCCGCACCCGCCGACTCGATCGCGCGCTTCAACCCGCTGAGCTACCTGGCCGACGGGCTGCGCGACCCGATCATCTCCACGGTCAGCTGGCAGCCCGTCCTCGAGGGGCTGGCGGCCGCGGTCGGCATCAGCGTCGTGGCGATGGGCCTGAGTGTGCTCGCGCTGCGCGGGAGGCTGCGGGACGCATGAGCACGGTCGGGCCCACGGCGGAGGAGCGGCACGCCCTCGGCGGCTTCGAGCGCGCGGACCTGCGGCGGCAGCTCGCGGTCGTCATCGCACTCGTGCGCCGTGCGCTCAACGAGATCACCCGGGTCCCAGGGGCGTCGATCCCCGGCGTGCTGGCGCCCACGATCTTCGTGATCGGCCTCTCGAGCGTCTTCGGGCAGGCCGACCAGGTCCCCGGCTTCGGCGCCGTGGACTTCAAGACGTTCGTGGTCCCCGTCGGCTTCCTGCAGGCCGCCGGCTTCACCGGCGCCGCGACCGGGGTGAACCTCGCACGCGACATCGAGCAGGGCTGGTTCGACCGGCTGCTGCTCTGTCCCGCTCCCCGCCTCACCGTCCTGGCGGGGGTCGTCGCCAGCGCGGCGCTGCGCTGCCTGCTGCCCGTGAGCTTCCTGTTCGCGGTCGCGATGACGATCGGCGTCGACTTCCCCGGGATCGGCGGGCTGCTGATCGCGCTCCTGCTGATCATGGGCCTCGCCTCGGCCTTCGCCTGCTACGCGGTGACCCTCGCGCTCCGCTTCCGAACGCAGCAGGCCGCCCCGCTCATGCAGATGGGCTCGTTCGTCGGCGTGCTCTTCACCCCGGCGTACGTGCCCAAGGAGCTGCTGGCCGGGTGGCTCGAAGCCGTGGCGACGGTGAACCCGGTCACGCAGGTGCTGATCGGGGTGCGGCAGAGCTTCGTCGGCGAGACGAGCTGGGGCGAGACCTGGCCGGCGCTTCTCGCCGTGGCGGGGCTCATCCTGCTCTTCGGCGCCTTCGCCGCCCGAGGGCTGCGGCGCTACGCGAGCTGAGCCGGGCGCTCAGCGTCCTTCATAGGTCGCCTTGCCGGGGCCGTTGGTGAGAAAGGACTGCACCGCGTTCTTGAGGTCCTCGGTGCCGAAGAGCCCCCCGGCGACCTCGGGGACGATCGCGTCCGCCGCCCGGGCGCCGCCCTCGACCTGGGCGCGGACGATCCGCTTGGTCGCGGCGTGGGCGCGGGTCGGGCCGACCGCGAGCTTCATCGCGAAGGCGCGGGCGGCGTCGGCGAAGCCCTCGGCCGGCAGGACGCGGTTGACGACGCCCCAGCGCTCGAGCGTGGCCGCGTCGTAGAGCTCGCCGGTCATGACGAACTCACGGGCGCGGGCAGGACCCGCCCGCTCGGCGAGGCGCTGCGTGCCGCCCATCGCGGGCGTGAGGCCGACGACCGTCTCGACCAGGCCGAACTTCGCGGGCTCGGCGGCCAGCAGCAGGTCGCAGGCGAGGCTGAGCTCGAAGGCGGCGGTGAGGCAGAGCGCGTGGGCGGCGAAGACCGTCGGCAGCGGCAGCTCCTCCACGGTGTGGATGAGCTCGAGCAGGTCGCTCCAGAGGGTCGAGCCCTGCTCCACGCTCAAGCCGTCGAACAGGTGGACGTCGACGCCGCCGGAGACGGCACGACCCTCGGCCTGCACGAGGAGGGCTCGCGGCGGATCGGCCGCGAGGGCGCGGACGTGCTCACCCAGGGCGTCGATCATCGCCTGGTCGAAGAGGTTCAGCGGCGGTGCCGCCAGGGTGAGGACGGCCAGCGGGCCGTCGTGCTCGAGCCGGACGGGGGTCATGCGGTCTCTCCTCGGAGGGCGGCGGCGGCCTGAGCGATGCGGTCGGGGTCTCCCGGCTTCGGATCCCAGGGGAGCGTGAGGCCGTCCTTCTCGGGCTGGCCGGCGAAGCGTGGGATCACGTGCATGTGGAAGTGGAAGACCGTCTGCCAGGCGTCGGCGCCCGCGCAGTTCAGGAGATTGACCCCGTCCGCCCCGAGCCGTTCGACCGCGAGCCCCGCGAGCCGCTGGGCGCTTGCGGTGACCGCGGCCAGATCGCCTGAGTCGATCGAGTGCAGATCGGTGGTGTGCGAGCGCGGAATCACGAGGGCGTGGCCGAGGCTCGCCGGGTTGATGTCCATGAAGGCGATCGTGCGATCGTCCTCGGCGATACGCGCGGAGGGCAGCTCACCCGCGATGATCTTGCAGAAGATGCAGTTCGAATCGGTGACCACGGGACCGGAGTCTACGTACGCGCGGCGCGGGGCGGCGATGCTGGCCGCCCTGTGCGTGACCATGGCCGCGGGCTGCGCCGGCGGCAGCCCGGACGGTCGGGGATCCGATCCGACCACTCCTCCGCCACCAGCCGTCGCTCCGCCCGTGGGTCCCTCCGGGTCGCAGCTGCGCGCACCAGAGCTCGAGCCGCTCGACGGGCCTTGCGCCGCCGGCACCGGCTTCCGCTGCTTCGGCCTGCGGGTCGACCTCGACCGCTCACGCGGCACGGCCGCCAGCCGGGGCCGCCTGACGGTCCCGGTCGCGGTCGAGACCGGCGGGCGGCCGGAGAAGGGCTATCTCCTCGCGCTCACCGGGGGCCCCGGCCAGGCGGCGCTGCCGCTCGCGCAGCGCATCCGGGCCCGCCTGGGCTCCGTCGATCCCGGGTACCGACTCGTGCTGCTCGACCAGCGCGGCACGGGCG
>JACDAP010000343.1 GCA_013695395.1 Solirubrobacterales bacterium | reverse complement strand
ACCGGGTACTGACCGATCGCGGTCTCCTGGGAGAGCATCACGGCGTCGGTCCCGTCGAGGATCGCGTTGGCGACGTCGGCGACCTCCGCGCGGGTGGGGCGGTTGGAGCTCACCATCGAGTCGAGCATCTGCGTGGCGGTGATCGATGGCCGGGCGAGCCGTCCGGCCATGGCGAGGATCTGCTTCTGGACCATCGGGACGCGCTCGATCGGCAGCTCGATCCCGAGGTCGCCGCGCGCGACCATCACGCAGTCGGCGGCGCGCAGGATCGACTCCATCCGGTCGACCGCCTGCGGCTTCTCGATCTTCGCGATCAGCGGCGCGCGGGTGTGCTCGCGGACGTAGTCGACCTCCTCCGCCCTGCGGATGAAGGAGAGCGCGACCAGGTCGACTCCGATCTTCTCGCCGACGCGGAGGTGCTCGAGGTCCTCTTCGGGGACCGAGGGCAGCTCGGCGGTCTCGCCGGGGAGGTTCATGCCCTGTCGGCTCGCGACGGTGCCGCCGACCTCGACGACCGCATCGATCTCGCAGTCGCCCTCGCGGATCGCGCAGCACCGCAGGCGGATGCGGCCGTCGGCGAGGTACATGTGCTCCTCGGGCGCGACGTTGCGGACCAGGCCCGCCCAGGGCATCGGGATCCGACAGTCGCGGCCTGGGGCCTGCTCGGGGCCGCAGACGAAGGTGACGACGTCACCGACCCGGAGGGGCATGGTCTCGCCCTCCAGGGCGCCGATACGGAGCTTCGGCCCGGGGAGGTCCTGCAGGATCGCCACGGGCCGGCCGGCGCGACCGGCCGCCTCGCGGACGAGGTTCGCGACCTCGTGGTGCTCCTCGTGGCTGCCGTGCGAGAAGTTCAGCCGGGCGACGTCCATGCCCGCCGCGACCATCCGCACGAGCACCTCGGGATCGCGGGAGGCGGGGCCGATGGTGGCGACGATCTTCGTGCGACGCATAGTGCGCCGCACGCTAGTCGACAGGCCGGGTGGCTACGTCAGATCGACACCGGTCGGCAACGTGAAGGTCGGGAAGAGCTTCTTGTTCGCGCGCGTCTTGCGCACCTTCGTGCCGAAGCGGTAGACCTGCGCCTTCGCGCCCTCGGGCGCCTCGACGAGCACCGAGAACGTGCCGTCCTTGCGAGGCTTGAAGCGCTTGACGACCACGGACTTCTTGCAGGAGACCCGGCGGGTGAGGGTGATGGTCTGGAGCGGTGCGCCGAGCGGGCCGGTGACGTGGCCGACCAGGCGCACGCGCCCGCCCGAGGCCCGCGCGCGGTCGATGAACAGGCGGCGGGCGAGCTTGAGGTTGCGGGAGCGCTCGGTGCCGATCTGGGCTCGGTAGCGGGCCTTGTTGGAGGAGCGGAGCTTCTTCGTCGGCAGCTTCGCCGTGGTGAGGAACTCCCCGCTCGCCTGCACCTTCGCCCGCGCGGCGGTCTTCCCGTCGGCCTCGAAGACGACCTTCACCGTCTGGCCGGCGAACCGCTTGTCGGCGACCCCGAAGATCCTCACCCGGGAGCCTTTCGCGACCACGTCGGTGAGCACGAGGCGCTGCGTCGTGCAGGCCAGCGCGGCCGCCGCGGCGCTGACCGGTGCGGCCCCCTGGAGGGCCTTCTCCTCGGCCGCCTGCGCGGCCTTCTCCTCGGCCGCCTGCGCGGCGGCGACGATCTCGGCCTTGGTCGGTGGCTTGGGCGGGGTGCAGTCGACGCCGGCGGTGCCGACCTTGGACTGGCCGAGCTGGAGGTCGACGACGGGCTGGCCGAGAGCGCTGATCCTGATGCCGGGCCCGTTCTGGGTGAGGCTCGTGGCGGTCTTCGCCTGGCTGCCCGGGCTGACCTGGACGCGGAGCAGGTCGACCGGGACCGAGATCGGCGGCAGCGCCTTGAGCGTGTCGAGGACCAGTGCGTTCACCTGCGCGGTGACCGTCGTGAGCAGGCTGCCCGTCAGGCCGTCGAGCGTCGGGATCGTGATGAGGTTCGGATCGAGGTTCGCGAGGTTGACCTGCTGTGTGTCGAGGATCGCCTGGTCGCCGATCGTGTCCACGTTGAGCTCGTTGCCGAGGACGCTGACCCCGGCCAGCGTGCTCGAGCCCGCGGTGACGGGGGAGCCGTTCAGGCAGCTCGCCCCGGCCAGGGTCGTGGCGGCCTTGACCTTGAGCACGTCCGTGTTCGGAAGCTTGAGCAGCTGCTGGACCGCTGCGTTGATGTCGACGTCGACCGAGGTGGGGAGGTTGAGCCCCAGCGGGATGAGGGTGCCTCCGGTGATCGGGCCGAGGAGGCCGCCGATGATCGGGGCGGTGAGGCCGTTGAGCGGGCCCGTGATGGCGCTGATGTCGATGGTCTGCGCCGGGAGGGCGGGCAGGGGGAGCGCGGGCAGCGGGAGGCCGAGGCCCCCGAGGCTGCCGATCTTGATGTCGGCGATGCTGGTGCCGGCGACGGCCTGCTGGAGGTCCTGGCGGTTGGGGTCGCCGACGAGGGAGGTGGCGCCCGCGAGCGCGTTGATCCCGACGATGCCGAGCGGGGCGGAGAGGTTCGGCAGCCCGACGCTGGCGGTCTTGCAGGCCTCGCCGCGGCCGGTGATCAGGGGCTCGATCGCGGGCGCGGTGGCGATCGTGCCGCTCAGCACGCTCGCCTCGCACGTGAACGCAGCCGCGGCCGCGCTCGTGGGGGCGAGCGCGGCTG
>JACDAP010000331.1 GCA_013695395.1 Solirubrobacterales bacterium | reverse complement strand
GGGCGGGCGGGCGGGCGGGCGGCGAGCGCGTGTCACGTTCTGCAGGCTCAGCAACCACAACGTCACCCGGATCGCCACGATGAGTTCCGCCTCCTGCGGCCGTCCCACCCCCATGACCACTCAGGCGAGCCGAGGAGCACGGATGAGCAGCACCGAGATCGACGTCACCTTCACCGCCACGCTGCAGAAGAGCCCCAAGCCGGGCGGGTGGACCTACGTGGTCATGCCCCGCTCGGCCGAGTACTTCGGCACCCGCGGCCTGATCAGGGTCCGCGGGACCGTCGACGGCGAGCCGTTCGAGAGCTCGTTCATGGCGCTCGGCGACGGGACCCACAAGCTGCCGGTGAAGGCCGCGCTGCGCACGGCCATCGCCAAGGAGGCCGGTGAGGCCGTCACCGTCCGGCTCACCGAGCGGCTCGGGACGCCCATGCCGGCGAAGCTCGCGTAGCGTGAGCGCGATGGACGTAAAGCGCGCCATCACCGGCATCCCCGTCTCCGACGGCACCGGCAGATCGAGCTGAGCGCGCCGCTCGCACGCCGGTCCAGCTTGCGTTCGCCCGGGCGTACGCCACGTGGGGACTCCACCTACCCGACGCGGTCGTCGCCGCTCGGGCCGACGCGCGGACGGCTCGCCGCGGAGCCGGACTGGTGACGCGGTCAGTCCCCGTGGCTGCAGAGGCAGACGATGCGGTCGCCGGCGTTCAGCGTCGCCACCTCCGGGTCGTCGAAGCGGTGCGGCGTCCCGTCACGCACGATCGCCACGATCGGCGCGCCGTCGGCGGCCTCCGCGGCGCTCATCCCGTCCCGCGGCACGTCGCGCTCGATTAGCTCGAGCCCCTCCCCGGAGACGAGCAGATCCTCGAGGACGCGGACGACGTCGGGCTGCCGCGTCGCCGCGCCGAGCAGCCGGCCGGCCGCGCCCGAGGAGGTGATCACGGTGTCGGCGCCGCCCTGGCGCAGGAGGTGCGCGTTCTCCTCCTCGCGGACCGCAGCGGCGAGCGCCGCGGTCGGGTTGAGCTCGCGGACGGTGAGCGTGATGAGCACCGCCGCGTCGTCACGGTCGGGGGCGACGATGACCGCCACCGCGTCCTGGACGCCCGCCTCGCAGAGCACCTCGGTGCGGGTGGCGTCGCCGGCGACGACGGCGAAGCCCTGCGCCGCGGCGCGGGCCCGGGCGTCGGTGTCCTGCTCGATGATCACGATCTTCTCGCGGGGGACGTCCCGGGCGAGCAGCTCGTGGACCGCGGCGCGGCCCTTCGAGCCGAAGCCGCAGACGACGGTGTGGGCGGACAAGTCTGACCTCCAACGGGACAGGCGGTAGGCGTAGCGGGTGCGCTCGGCCAGCAGCTCGAGCGTCGTCCCGACGAGGACGATGAGGAAGAGGACGCGGGCGGGGGTGACGAGCAGCGTGGTGATCAGGCGGGCCGACTCGCTCTGCGGCGCGATGTCGCCGTAGCCGGTGGTCGTGACCGTCACCGTCGCGTAGTAGAAGGAGTCCAGGAGCGAGAGACCGTTGCCGTCCGAGTCCGAGTAGCCGCCGCGATCCAGGTAGGCCGAAAGCGCCACGAAGGTGACGAGCGCGATCGCCACCCCCAACCGCTGGGCGAGCTTGCGCAGCGGCGAGCCGCTGTCGCCGGGCAGGTCGACGACGACCGGGGCGTTCGGCGAGGCGGGGATCAGCGGGGTGCGGTCGGCCACGGCGCGCCCGACGCTACTGGCCGGGCCGCGCACGCGGCTCCGGTGCCGTCCCGGTCCTCACGCGGCCCGGCGGGCGACGAGGACGTAGTAGAAGAGCTCCTCGCCGGACATCGTCAGACGGTGGCGGAAGCGCTCGAGACGGACCACGTCGGTGTCGTCGCCCTCCTGCAGCGCGGTGACGAACGCCCCGAGCTCCCCGCCCTCCGGGCCGAGGACGGCTTCCGAGAAGGTGACCGCGAGCCAGCTCCCGACACCGAACGCGCTCCAGGCGGTCTCGATCTGGTGCCGGCTGACGTGCCCCAGGCCAAGCGCGCCCGCGCCCGCCAGGCAGGTCAGGTCGTACTCGGCGACCGCGCCTGCGACCGAGATCTCCTCGAGCGTCGCGGTGAAGTAGTGGCGATAGAGGCCGGGACGATCGCGCGCGGCCGCCGGCGCCGCGGCCGGCTCGGGGTCGAGTCCGACGAACGGCGCACGCACCCCACGCCCCCGCAGCGACTCCGCCACGACACCGTTGCCCGCACCCATGTCGAGCACGCGCAGCGCGGCGACGTCCTCGCCCGCGTCGGCGACCGCAGCGCTCAGCGCGTCCGCGAGCACCTGCGGCGAGGCGCACTCCAGGCGCTCCTGCACGACCGCCTCGTAGAGCCCGGGGATCGCGTAGACCTTGTCGTAGTCGTGGACCCGCAGCTGCTCGCGGCGTCCGTCCGGGAGTTCGACCGTGAAGCGCTCGTCCCCCTGGGCGCGCTCGGGTTCATCGTGCAGCGTGATCTCCATGGCCGCCATCGTGGCAGCCACGGAGACCGTCCGGGCTCAGCGCACCCGCAGCCGCCGCAGCGTCCGCTTCCCGGCCTTGCGCTCCACGTTCTTGCGCGCGTCGGTGCCGCGCACGTAGATCTTGTAGCGGCCCCGGGGGAAGCGCGTGCGCGCCCGGAAGCTCCACCGCTGGGTGCCGCGCACCGTCACGTACGAGGTGCGCTGGCAGCTCCGGGGCGAGCTGAACGTCCCGTTGCTGCGCAGGAAGCGGCACGTGCGCCCGACCTCACGCGCGACCGAGACCTTCACGTTCGCGACGCGGCCCGGGCTCGTGGAGCAGCCGCGGTCGGAGGAGGTGCCGCGGAGCGTCAGCGTGGTCTTGCGCAGCCGCACGGTCGTGAAGCGGCTCACCGGGGCGAAGCGGTCGGCGCAGGTGGTCGAGCCGCCGGACGAGGGCCCGGACCCGGGGC
>JACDAP010000303.1 GCA_013695395.1 Solirubrobacterales bacterium | reverse complement strand
CCGCCACCAGCTGGGTGGCGTCGAGGTCGTCGAGACGGTCGGCGTTCAGGCCGACGACCTTCCCGATCGCGTTGTCACTCAACGTGAACGGCACGAGCCCCTTGGTCGCGAACGCCGCCGCCGGGCCGTTCGACAGGTTCACGTGACGCGTGCACTCCTTCGCCGGCCGCCGACAGCCGTAGATCGCCGCCCCGCCGGAGGTCGTCCCCTCGGAGACGTTCGACTGCCGGGTCCCGTACTGCTCACCGGTGACCTTGGAGATCACCCGCGTCTCCTTGGTCGCCGTCCCGTTGCGCACCCCCTCCTTCAACGAGTCCCCCGTTTTCGCGCCGACCACGCCGGCCGCGCTCAGCGTCAGCACGACGATGGAGCCGCCGAGCAGCGCCTTCGTGGAGATCCGCCCGGGACGTCGAGATCGACGAGGCCCCGGCTTTCCCTCGTTCTCCGAGGCCCCAACCTCGGTCCAGTCGATCGTCTCGCGCATGGTGCGGCTCCCCTCCTGGGCCGCCGAGCGGACGGCGTCGCCCGCCGCGGTCACGACGGAGACCGAACCTACCCCGGAGAGTTTCTACACGCCATGCGTTACCACCAGGGAAACCGGTGCTACGCCGCCTTGACCTTCTTCTTCGCCGGCGCCTTCTTCTTGGCCGCGGGCTTCTTCGGCGCCTGCTTGGCCACCGCCTGCGCGGCCGTGCCCTCCCCGGTCTCCTCACCCTCCGGCGGCTTCGCGCCCTCCTTGGCCCAGGCCTCGTCGAATTCGACGCGCCAGCGACCCTCCTCGTTCTGCATCAGCGCCAGCTTCGCGCGGAACGAGCGGCCGGAGCGGCCCTTGAAGCCGGTCACCTGCTTGGCGGTCTGCCCCGTCTGGACGAGCTCGCGGACGACCACCGGCGGCATCGTCTTGCCCGCCTTGGACTTCCAGATGACGAAGCCGCAGCCCGGGTCCTCGCGGCCCCAGCAGGAGTAGCCCTTGCGGTTCTCGATGATGTCGTGGCCGCAGACCGGGCAGGGACCAAGGTTCGCCCGCGGGATCTTCACGTCCTTCAGGGTGGTGTCGAGCACTCCGATGGTCTCCCCCGCGAACTTCGCGATGTCGGCCATGAACGCCTTGCGCGTCTCCTTGCCCGCCTCGATCAGGTTCAGGCGCCGCTCCCAGTCGCCGGTCAGCGCCGGCGAGGTGAGCGGGTGGTCGGCCAGGAGGCGGATGACGTTGAGGCCCTTCTCCGTGGCCACGAGCGCGCGGGCGTCCCGCTCCACGTAGCCGACGTCGATGAGCCGCTCGATGATCGAGGAGCGCGTCGCCGGCGTGCCGATCCCGGACTCCTTCATCGCCTCACGGGCCTCGTCGTCGTCGACGAGCTTGCCCGCGGTCTCCATCGCGCCGAGCAGCGAGGCGTCCGAGTAGCGGCGCGGCGGCTTGGTCTCCTTCGCGGCGCTCTCGACCTCGGTGGTGTCGACGCCCTCGCCCTGCTCGAGCTTGGGGAGCGTCTGATCGCGGCCCTCGTCCTCCTCGATCCCGGTCTTCTCCTCTTCCGGGAGCTCACCGTAGGCGGCGCGCCAGCCGGCGAAGATCAGCACCTTGCCGCGCGTGCGGAAGATGTGGCCGGCCACGGTGGTCTCGATGCGGGTGTTCTCCCACTCGGCCGGCGGGTGGAAGGCAGCCAGGAAGCGCCGCGTGACCATGTCGTAGATCTTGCGGTCGTCGTCCGAGAACTTCGCGAGGTTGTGCTCCGCGTTGGTCGGGATGATCGCGTGGTGGTCACCGACCTTCGCGTCGTCCACCACCCGCCCCAGCGGCAGCAGGTCGAGAGCGGTCACGAACGCCGCGGGCTTCGCGTAGTCGGGGTGGTGCCCGACCTTCGCGGCGATCTCCTTGAGCTCGGGGACCATGTCACTGGTCAGGTACCGCGAGGCCGTACGGGGATAGGTGAGCGCCTTGTGCTCCTCGTAGCAGCGCTGGGCGGCGCCGAGCGTCCGCTTGGCCGAGAAGCCGTAGCGCGTGTTGGCCTCCCGCTGCAGCGAGGT
>JACDAP010000397.1 GCA_013695395.1 Solirubrobacterales bacterium | reverse complement strand
CACCCTCCGCGACCTCGTGCTGGAACGCGACACCGAGCTGACGCGGCTGCCGTGGGTCGGCCCGTTCGGCCGCCGGTGGGAGCCCGAGCCGCTGCGCTGGAGCGGCGTGCGCCTGGTTCACGGCCTCATGCAGGCCGCCGACCGGCGGGAGGCACGGACCGGTCGCAGCTCGCGTCTGGCCCGTGCCGCGGAGGCGCTCTCGGGCCGTACCGGCTGACGCCCCGTATCAGGGCGCCGTTGGACACGGTGTCCCACACCACCCCGCAGTCCTCGACGAATCGGCGGTCATCTAGGTGGTGGGCTGGGAGTAGTGTCGGCCCAAGGCCGCCGGGGGCGCGCCCCCAGCCACCTCCAAGGATGCGATGACGGACGCAGAGCAAGCACAACGCGAGAGCACCGAACCGGCCGGCCTCGGCCCGGCCGAGAGCGACATCTGTCTCCAGGGTGTCTCCAAGCGCTTCGCCGGCACCACGGCCGTGGACGACCTCGACCTGGAGATCGAGCGTGGCGCGTTCTTCGCGCTGCTCGGTCCGTCGGGCTGCGGGAAGACGACGACACTGCGGATGATCGGCGGCTTCGAGGCCCCGACCGAGGGCCGGGTGCTCCTGGGCGGCGAGGACGTCACCGACCGTCCGCCGTACAAGCGCGACGTCAACACGGTCTTCCAGTCCTACGCGCTCTTCCCCCACCTCACGGTCGAGCGCAACGTCGCCTTCGGCCTCGAGCGCCGCAAGCTCGACAAGGCGGAGATCGCCCGGCGCGTGCAGGAGACGCTCGAGCTCGTCCAGCTCGAGGCCCTGGCGGGGCGCAAGCCCGCGCAGCTCTCCGGCGGGCAGCAACAACGCGTCGCGCTCGCCCGCGCCCTGGTGAACCGCCCGCGTGCGCTCCTGCTCGACGAGCCGCTCGGCGCCCTCGACCTGCGGTTGCGCAAGCAGCTCCAGATCGAGCTCAAGCGGATCCAGCAGGACGTCGGCATCACCTTCGTGCACGTGACCCACGATCAGGAGGAGGCCATGACGATGGCTGACCGGATCGCCGTGATGCACAAGGGGCGCATCGAGCAGGCCGGCGGCGCCGCCGAGCTCTACGAGCGCCCCCGCACCGCGTTCGTCGCGAACTTCCTCGGCGTCTCCAACCTCGTCGACGCCCGCCTCGGTGAGCGCGACGGGGAGCTCGTGACGCTCGAGACCCACGACGGCGCGCGCCTGCGGGCACCGGCCGACCGTGTCGGCCCGCACGACGGTCAGGCGGTCCAGGTCGGCGTGCGCCCCGAGAAGGTGCGGCTGCTGCGCGACGGCGTGGCGCCCCCGGAGGACGCCAACCTCCTGCGCGGCACGATCGTCGTCGCCTCGTTCCTCGGGGTCTCGATCCAGTACCTCGTCCGCACCAAGGGAGGCGAGGAGCTCACCGTCGTAGTCCAGAACACCGAGGGCGAGCCCGACGCCTTCACCGTAGGGAGCGAGGTCCAGCTCGCCTGGCCGCCCCGCCACACCTTCGTCGTCGCCAAGGAGACCCACCATGAAGCCTGAAGAGCGCCCCATCCAGAACATCCTCGACGAGCTCGTGCACGGAGACCCGGTCTCCCGTCGCCACATGCTGGGGCGCGTCGGGGCGGCCGGGGTGACGCTCGCCGGCCTACCCGCGTTCCTGTCCGCCTGCGGTGGTGTGGAGGGAACCTCCACGACCTCCTCCACCGCGGCGCAGGCGGCGGCCGCCGCCGTCGACCACCCGAAGGTCCCGATCGGCGACTGGACCTTCACGAACTGGCCGCTCTACATCGACAAGAAGGTGCTCAAGAGCTTCAACAAGGAGTTCGGCGGCAAGGTCAAGTACGTCGAGGAGATCAACGACAACTTCGAGTTCTTCGGGAAGGTCCGCCAGCAGCTCAGCTCCGGCCGGCCGATCGACCGCGACATCGTCGTGCTCACCGACTACATGGCCGCCCGCTGGCTGCGTGACGGCTACGTCGAGGCGATCGACAAGAAGAACGTGCCGAACATGTCGAACCTGGTCGACAACCTGCAGACGATCAACTACGACCCGAATCGCGACTTCACGCTGCCCTGGCAGTCCGGGGCGATCGGCCTGGGCTACGACATCTCGAAGACGGGCCGGGAGATCACGAGCGTCAAGGACCTCTTCGACCCGAAGTTCAAGGGTCGCGTCTCGATGCTCGCCGAGCCCTACGACTCGGCCAACACGGTGCTGCTCGGCGACGGGGTCGACGCCAGCAAGGCCACGCTCGACCAGATCCTGGGGGCCATCGACAAGATCGACGAGGCCAACCAGGCCGGCCAGTTCCGTCGCTTCACCGGCAACGACTACACGACCGACCTCACCAAGGGGAACGTGTGGATCGCGCTGGCCTACTCGGGGGATCTCATCCAGCTCCAGAGCGACAACCCGGACCTGCGCTTCGCCTACCCGGAGGAGGGGGCGATGCTCTTCACCGACAACATGATGATCCCGAAGGACGCGGCGCACCCCTACGCGGCCGAGACGATGATGAACTACGTCTACGACCCCGAGGTGCAGGCGAAGATCACCGAGTTCGTCAACTACATCCCGCCGGTCATCGGGGTGCAGGAGCTGCTCGAGAAGAGCGACCCCGAGCTCGCGAAGAACGAGCTGATCTTCCCGCCCGAGGAGGTGCGCAAGAAGCTCTTCGCCTACCCGCAGCTCTCCTCCGGCGACGAGCGGAAGATGCAGGAGGCGATGGCCAAGGTGACGGGCGCATGAGCCCCGCGCGCTGATGCTGCGCCTCTCCCTGGCGCGGCGGCGGTCGCTCTTGCCGTGGCTGTTCGTCGGCCCCGGGCTGCTGTGGCTCGCGCTGTTCTTCATCATCCCGCTGGCCAACCAGGCCAACGTCTCGCTGCAGACCGGCAACCCGGACACCGGGTACGCGTTCACCTGGGCGTTCAGCACCTACACGGACGCGATCAGCGAGTACCAGGAGCAGTTCCTGCGCTCGCTCGGCTACGCGGCCACGGCCACGGTCCTGTGCCTGATCATCGCCTTCCCGCTCGCGTACTTCACCGCCTACCGGGCCGGGCGCTTCAGGAACCTGATGCTGCTGCTGATCATCCTGCCGTTCTTCATGTCCTACGTGCTGCGGACGGTGGCCTGGCAGCTGATCCTCTCCGACAACGGCTGGGTGCTCGCGCGGCTGCGCGACGTCGGGCTCGTCTCCGACACCGGGCGGCTGCTGGCCACGCGCACGGCCGTGATCGCGGGGATCACGTACAACTTCCTGCCCTTCATGGCGCTGCCGCTGTACGTCTCGCTCGAGAAGATCGACCGACGGCTCATCGAGGCCGCGAAGGACCTCTACGCCAGCCCGATCACCGCCTTCCGGAAGGTGACGCTGCCGCTCGCGCTGCCGGGGATCTTCGCCGGCTCGCTGCTCACCTTCATCCCCGCCTGCGGTGACTTCGTCAACGCGGCGCTGCTCGGGACCTCGCGCCAGTTCATGATCGGCAACGTGATCCAGTCGAAGTTCATCACGATCCTCGACTACCCGACCGCCGCGGCGCTCTCCTTCATCCTGATGAGCTTCATCCTGATCGGGATCTTCATCTACGCGCGGCTGCTCGGCGCGCGGAACCTCACGCAGGCGGCGCTCTGATGCGCCGCAGCCTGCGCCACTGGGTGCTCGGCGCGTGGTCGGTGGCTGCGCTCTTCTACCTGTTCCTGCCGATCTTCGTGATCGCGCTCTTCTCGTTCAACGACAACCAGGGGCGCTTCAACTTCACCTGGCAGGGCTTCACGCTGCGCCACTGGGCCGACCCGTTCGCGAACCCCGACCTGGCCGAGGCGCTGAAGAACTCACTGCTGATCGCGGGGCTCGACACGCTCATCGCCACGGCGCTCGGCACGCTGATGGCGGTCGCCCTGGTCCGCTACTCCTTCCGCGGTCGGGGCGCGGTGGACATGCTCGTCTTCCTCCCGCTCTCCACGCCGGAGGTCGTCCTCGGCGCGGCGCTGCTCGCGCTGTTCCTGACCGTGAACATCGGGACGGGCTTCGTCACGATCCTCATCGCCCACGTCATGTTCACGATCTCCTACGTGGTGGTGACGGTGAAGGCGCGCCTCGAGGGGATGGACCGTCACATCGAGGAGGCGGCGATGGATCTCGGCGCCACCGAGTTCGTGACCTTCCGGAAGGTCACGCTGCCGATGATCGCCCCGGGCGTGGCCGCGGCGGGGCTGCTGGCCGCGGCGATCTCGGTCGACGACTACGTGATCACGAGCTTCAACGCGGGGCAGACCACGACGTTCCCGCTGTTCATCTTCGGGGCCACCCGCCAGGGCGTGCCGGCCGAGGTCAACGTGCTGGGGACGATGCTGCTGCTCGTGGTGCTGTTCCTGATGGGCGCCAACGTGATGCTCCAGCGGCGGCTCGCCCGGCGCGACGCCAACCTCTTGCATCGCTCGGTCTCCACGGCGACCGAGCCGCTGCAGGCCCGCTGAGCACGCGCTCGTCGGCGTCGCGATCTCGCGCCAGGAGGGCCGAGCGGGCCCGGGGGCCGTACCGCAGGTGAGGTGAGCAGAACGACCCCGGAACCCCTGATCGTCCTCGGCGCCGGCTGCGCCGGGCTCTCGCTCGCTGCGGCGCTCCTGCGCGCGGGCGTGCGAGACCAGATCCTGGTGCTGGATCGCCGGGGGGACTGGCCGGACGACCGGACCTGGTGCTTCTGGGACACGGGCGGGATCCCGCACGCCGACCTCGCCCGGCACGCGTGGCCGGCCTGGTCGGTCGAGACGCCCGCCGCTCGCACCGTGGCCCGCGGGCGCAGGCACCGCTACGTCCACCTGCGCAGCCGCGAGCTCTACGACCGTCTGCTCGCCGAGCTCGAAGCCGCGCCGAACTGTGAGCTGCGCACCAGCGTGACGGTGACCGGGGTGCGGGAGGACGCACGGGGCGTGGAGGTCAGCACGAGCGCAGGCAGCGTGCGCGGGCGACGCGCGTGGGACGCGATGGGCGGGGCGGGGCCGCTGCTGCGCGGGCGGCCCGACGGGGCGGTGGAGCTGCGGCAGGCGTTCCTCGGCCAGGAGGTGGAGACCGCGACGGCCGCGTTCGACCCTGGCGTGGCGAGCCTCATGGACTTCCGCGTGAGCCAGGAGGACGGGCTGCACTTCGTCTACGTGCTGCCCTTCTCGCCGACGCGCGCGCTGGTGGAGGACACGCACGTGGGACGGCGGCCGGTTGCGCCGGCGGTCCGCCGCGCGACGCTCCGTCGCTACCTGGGCGAGTGCTGGGGCGTCGACGCGTTCACGGTCTTGGGGGAGGAGCGCGGGAGCCTCGCGATGACGAGCTGGAGCTTTCCGCCGGTGCGCAGCGAGCGGATCGCCGCGGTCGGCGCCGCCGCGGGCGCCATCCGTCCCTCGAGCGGGTACGCGTTCGTGCGGCTGCAGCGGCACGTGCAGGCGGTCGCGGCAGCGGTCGCGGC
>JACDAP010000280.1 GCA_013695395.1 Solirubrobacterales bacterium | reverse complement strand
CGCCTGCCCGGTGTGGATCAGGTGCGCGACCCGATGGGTGAGCACGCGCGTCTTGCCCGAGCCCGCGCCCGCGAGGATCAGCAGCGGCCCCCCCCCGTGGGTGACCGCCGCGCGCTGCGGCTCATTGAGACCGTCGAGCAGGTGGGCGATCCGGTCGTTGACGTACGGCTCTGCCATCCGCTCACCAGGATAGGTGCGCCCCCGGCGGCGCCCGGCCGTAGCCTGGGGCCGGTGAGCGGTCGACACACAGCTTCCTCGACCCTCGCCGCCTGCGTGGCGCAGCTCGTCGGGGCCGGCGCCGCGGAGGTGCCGCTCGAGGAGGGCGAGCTGCGCATCTGGCTGGCCGAGCCCCTGGTTCCCGCGCAGGTCGCCGCGTAGCCTGCGCATCGTGGCCACCACGCTCCCCGACGAGGTCCGCGCGAACGCGGCGCAGATCGCCGCAGGAGCCCGCTCGGTGCGGATCGACACCGAACGCCTGGAGGCGCTGCGCTGGCCCGCCGACGCAACGCCGCCCGCCCTCGACGAGACCTGGCACTACCTCGAGGGTTCCGAGCAGGACGTCGCCACCTACCTGCTGAGCGTCGGCGCGGTGAACTTCGGCTCAGGCTGGTTTCCCACGCTCGCGAAGCGGAGCGGCCCCGAGGGGCGCAGGGTCTCGGGCTCGATCACCGTCGCTTGGGGCATCGCCGACCGCTTCCGCGCGCATGGCCCGTGGGCGAACGCCGAGCTCCGGGCGATGCGCACGGAGGAGATCGCGAGCGTCACCGGCCAGCGCGCCGACCACGAGCTCATGGCCCTGCACGCACAGGCGCTGCGCGAGCTCGGGCGCTTTCTGGGCGAGCGGAGCGCGCTCACGCTCGTCGCCGAAGCCCGGGGCAGCGCCGCCCGACTCGCCCGAACGCTCACGCAGGGCATGACGCTCTGGCGTGACCCCGGCTTCGCCAAGCGCGCCCAGCTCCTGCCGACCGAGCTCGCGCTCGCCGGCCTCGCGCGCTTTGACGACCTCGACCGGCTGACGATCTTCGCCGACAACCTGGTCCCCCACGTGCTCCGCCAGGAGGGCGTGCTCGTCTACGACGACGCGCTGGCCACGCACGTCGACGACGGGCGGCTGCTCCCCGCCGGACCATGGGAGCGCGAGATCCGCGGCTGCGCCGTGCACGCCTGCGCGACCCTCGCGCCCCGGCTGGGGTTGAGCGAGCACGCGCTCGACCACCTGCTGTGGACCCGGGGCCAGGCTCCCGAGCACAAGGCGCGCCCGCGCCATCGCCACCGCACCGTCTTCTACTGAACGTCGGCATCGTGACGGGTCCAGACCAGGCACAACACGAGCCGGTGACGCTGCGTACCGTCGAGGACACCCTCCGCGAGGCGGTGCTCGAGCTCGCGCCCGGCCCCGGAGAGGCGCGCTTCTCGGGGGTGGCCGCCGACACGTTGCCCGCCGCCGAGCGCCATCCCACCCGCCACGCCGTCGCGATCTTCCGCGGCGAATGTCCCGTCGGCTTCCTCGCGCTCGACGAGGCCGACCCGATCTGCGCCTACACCCGACCCCGCCCGTCGGTCGCGTTACGCGCGTTCTTCGTCGATGCCCGCCACCAGGAGCAGGGAATCGCCACCCGGGCGATACGCCGGCTCGTGCCCTTCGTCCTCGCCCACCATCCGCGTGCCGAGGCGATCGTGCTGACCGTGAACGTCGCGAACCCCGTCGCCGCCGGGCTCTACCGCCGGGCCGGCTTCCTCGACACCGGACGCATCCACGTCGGCGGCCCGACGGGCCCGCAGCATGTCCTCGTCCGCCCGCTCGCGGACGGGTGAGGCTCAGCCGCCCGCGGGGTTCTGTCCGCGGACCGCGCGGAGCTCGCGGACCGGCGTCGCGGGCGCCGGATCCTCGGCGGCGCCGAGCTCGGCCAGGCGACGCTCCATCGCGCTCAGGCGGCCGGAGAGGTCCCGGATCGCGTCAGCGACCGGGTCCGGCAGATGGATCCAGTCCGCGTCCGGCCCCTCAGGCTTGCGGCCGTCGACGCGGACCGGGTGGCCGGGGTTGCCGACGACCGTCGCGTTCTCCGGCACGTCGGTGATCACCACGGAGTTCGCCCCGATCTTGGCCCCGTTGCCGACGGTGATCGGCCCGAGCAGCTTCGCCCCCGAGCCGATCGTCACGTTGTCGCCGACGGTCGGGTGCCGCTTGCCGGTCGCGAAACCGGTCCCGCCGAGCGTGGCCCCGTGATACATCGTCACGTTCCGGCCGACCTTCGCCGTCTCCCCGATCACCACGCCCATCCCGTGATCGATGAAGAGGCCCTCGGCGATCTCCGCGCACGGATGGATCTCGATCCCGGTCCAGGCCCGGCTGCCCGTGGCGATCGCCCGCGGCAGGAACGGCACGTGCGCCCGGCGGAGCGTCCCGGCGACGCGGTGGGCCAGCAGCGCGTGGACCCCAGGCCAGGCGACGAGCACCTCCAGGGAGGAGACGCCCCGCGCGGAGGGATCGCGGTCGTGCACAGCGGAGACGTCCTCGCGGACCTCGCGCGCGACGCGGCGGAGCGTTCCCAGGCCGAGCATGTCGCGGGTACGGTAGCGGGCGCATGGACACGCGACGGGTGCTCATCCTCCACGGCTGGCAGGGCTCCGGGCCCGGCCACTGGCAGCGCTGGCTGGCCCACGAGCTCCGTGCCGCCGGTCAGCACGTCTCCTTTCCCGATCTCCCGGAGTGCGAACAGCCCTGCCCGGACAAGTGGGGCGCCTCGCTGCACGCGGAGCTCGCCCGGCTGGCGGAGCGCGACGGCGGCGAGCGTGTCGTGTGCGCCCATTCGCTCGGGTGCGTGCTGTGGCTGCGGGAAGCGGCGCGGCTGGCGCCCGAGCACCGAGTCGACCGGGTAGCACTCGTGGCCCCGCCGTGCCCGGGAGCGAAGGTCGCGGAGCTCTCAGGCTTCTACCCCACCCGCGCCGACGCGGACGCCGTCCGTGCGGCGGCCGTGCACACGCGCCTCGTCTGCGCGGACGACGACCCGTACTGCCCCGGCCCCGGTGCGCGCCACCACTGGGGCGCGCCGCTCGAGCTCGCCGTCGACCTGCTGCCCGGGTGCGGCC
>JACDAP010000251.1 GCA_013695395.1 Solirubrobacterales bacterium | reverse complement strand
ACGGTCTTGGCGATGCCGCCCACCTGGTCGTCGGCCTCGAAGACGATGACCTTCTTGCCGGCCTTGGCCAGCAGGTATCCAGCGGACAGGCCGGCGGGACCGCCGCCGATGACCACGTAGGGCTTGGCGTTCGGATCGTCGTCGCCGTAGCGGGCGGCGTCGTCGGAACGGGTGGTGAGCGTCATAAGGAGCACTTTGGCGTCGCGCGCGGACGTTCCGCCCTCCCTCTAACGGGCGCTAACCGAACTTAACGAGGCTCAGGGGTCGCCAGGAGCGCCTGACGGGCCCTCCGTTCGGCCGCGAGATCGCGCGGCGCGGCGGTCTTGCGATAGAGCGTCGCGCGGACGCCGCGCGGCAGCGGGCGGTTGCCGAAGCGGGGCTGGACCCCGATGCGCACCAGCGACGGGTTGCGGTCGGCCAGCCGCTGCCACTGAGCCGAGCGCCGGCGCACGAGGGAGGTCCACGGCGCGTTCCAGGTCGCGGTGCGGATGATCGGGTTGACGAGCACGAGGGTCTGCCCGGGGCGCAGCGAGGAGACGTAGGAGTCGAGCACCCGCGACGGCTTGGCGGCGCGCAACCGCTCCAGCGCGTCGCGCCAGTCGAAGACGAGCGGGTCGCCCACCATCCCGAGCGCGTCGGCGTAGCGCAGCCCCTCGGGCAGGTAGTAGTGGAGCACCGGCACCTGCTCGGGGTGGATCGAGACGATGAGGTCTCCCGGATACACGTCCGCGGAGACCTTCGCGGCGACCGTCCGGACGTTGCTCTTGGCCTCGATCTGGTCGGTCCGCGGATCGAGCCAGAGCGCGCAGATGATCACGAGCGTCACGAGCCCGAGCCGGCCCGCGTGGGCCAGCCCGATCCCGGCCAGCAGGATCACGGGGCCGACGAAGACGGCGAAGTAGCGCCCGGTGAAGGCCGGGGAGATCTGCGAGGCGGTCCAGGCGACGACCAGCCCGGCGACCGGCAGCACGATCAGCACCCAGACGGCGGTCCGGCGCACCCCGTCGTCCACGTCCGCCGGGGCCACCCCGGTGCTCGCCGCGCCGCGCTGCTTGACGATCGTCGCGAGCCCGGCGCCGGCTCCCAGCAGGAGCGCGAAGGGGACGGTCTCGCCGCCGAGGATGCTCGAGATCGGGCCGAAGACGTCGGCCACGCTCGGGCGCGTCGACCACGGCGCGCCGGTGTGCCCAGCCTGGAAGTAGAGCGTGGGCAGCCAGGGCGCGTAGAGCAGCCCGGCGCCGCCGTAGCCGAGCACGACGTCCTTGGTGAACGCCCGCCGGTCCGCCACGAAGCGCCAGGCGGGGACGAGCGCCACGACCGTGCCCACAGCCAGGAAGAGCCCCCAGTTATGCGTGTACATCAAGGCCGCCAGCGAGAGCGAGAAGAGCGGCAGGAAGGCACGCCGGCGGAAGACGAAGACGCGGACGTGGACGGCCGCGACGACCAGCGCGAGCAGCGCGACCAGCGCGTACATGCGGGTCTCCTGCGCGTAGTAGGTGAGGAAGGGGCTCGCCGCGGCCAGCAGCGCGGCGAAGAACCCGGCGCGGCGCCCGAAGGTTCCGCCGGCCGCCCAGTAGGCGACCGGCACGGCCAGGAGCGCGAAGCCGAGCGACAGGACGTGCGTGGTCGCCTGCCCATCCCCGAAGATCGCCATCCAGACGTGCAGGGTCAGGTAGTAGAGGGGCGGGGAGCCGTCAAGCCGCAGCACGCCCGGGATCTCGCTGAACGAATGCGAGGCGATGCCGACCGAGAGCCCCTCGTCGATCCAGAACGGCGCGTGGAGCGCGGTCGTCCGCAGCAGGAGGCTCGCGAGCAGCAGCCCGCCGAGGGCGAGCGGAATCGTGATCGCGACCGGCAGCGCGCGCACCCGGGGCATCACGGGAGCCCGCAGGGCGCGGAGGCCGCCGCGAGCCCCGTCGAAGGGCGGGGCGCTCACCCGCAGTCCCCCAGGATGCGCCAGTTGCCGCGGTCGGCGAACGTTGTCGTCGGCTCCCCGAGGATCGGCTTGACCGACGGGACGGCGTTGGAGAACGGGTGCGTCTGGACCCGGAAGACGACGCCCGGCAACTGGGTCTCGAGGCCGACGCGGTTGGCGTGCACGTCGAGCTGCCACGCCACCGCGGGCACGAGGAACGCACCGGTCGCGGCAGGGCCGCAGGCGCGCAGGAACTCGGGGCCGCCGGCCTCCTCCACCGAGCGCTCGAGATCGGCCTGGAGCACACCCTGGTATTCGAGGCTGTCGAGCATGTTCCCCACGTCGCCCCAGTAGGACGCGGAGCAGGCGAGCGCCGCCAGGCTCGCGGCCAGCACTCCGGCCAGGCGCCCGGACGGCAGCCGCCGCAGCTCCTGCAGCCCTGCTCCGAGGCCGACGGCGCCGAGCACGAAGAGGATCGTCACGGGCATGACGAGGTAGCGCTGGTTGCCCGAGAAGCCGTTGGCGGTCATCACCGCGACGATCGCGAGCCACGCGACCGAGATCAGGGCTAGTCCACCGATGAGCCGTCCGCGGCCGGCGAGGGAGGGACGCCGGAGCAGCAGGACGAGCAGCAGCGCGACCAGGCCCACGCCGATCGGCGTCGTGAACATGTCCATCGTCTTGCGCAGCACCTCGACGGCCGGGTCGGCGGCGAAGGCGGCCGAGTCGGCGTTCGGCTGCTGGGCCCGGTCGGAGGCGCGGTTGAGGTTCCCCGAGCCCCAGAGCTCGGGACCGAACCAGAGCACCGGCAGCGACGCGAAGGCGCCACCGACCAGCAGGGCGGCGCGACCCCGCTCGCGCCAGAGCAGCCAGAGGCCGTAGAGGCCGAAGAAGGGCCAGGCCTCCGGCCGCAGGAGCGCCGCGCCGAGCCCGAGCGCAAAGGCCTGGTGGTAGCGGCCGGCCAGGTGGCGGTCGATCGCCCCGAGGACCGCGGCGGCCATGAGGCCCTCGGAGTTGCCGAGCGCTGCGTTCTTGAAGGTCCACGGGGAGAGGACGAGCGCCCCGGCGGCGGCGCCGCCTGCGAACGGGCCGGCAAGCCGGCGCGCGATCCGGAACGCGAAGACGAGGCCGAGCAGCGCGCCCGCGCGGGCCACGATCAGCCAGAGCCAGGGCGCCGCACCGCCGAACAGCGCGAACGGGACGGTGAAGAGCGCGGGCAGCGGCTTCCACGACGGGCCGTCGGTGGTGACGAGGTCGAGGTGCAGGATCTCCCGCCCCCAGATGATCCAGGCCCAAGGGTCGTAGGTCGGGGTGCTCGGCAGCAGCAGGCTGAGCGCGGCGAGCACGAGGCAGGCGGCGACGATCAGCAGCGGCGAACGCCAGGTGCCCTCGGGGGCCTCCGGCGCGACGGTCGACGGCACGGAAGCGGGCAGGGGTCGGTTGTCGAGCAGCGTCGCGATGATGGCGAAGGTAGCTCCGTGCCCGCACATCTGGAACGTGAATCATGATTCACTGTTCAGCTATGGGAGTCCGTGAAGAGCGTCGCGCCGCCGCCCGCGAGGGAATCCTCGCCGCGGCCCACCGCCAGCTCGCCGAGGGCGGGCTCGCCTCCGCCTCGATGACGACCGTGGCCGCGCGGGCGGGCGTGGCCACCGGATCGCTGTACCGCCACTTCCCCTCCCGGGACGAGCTCTTGGCCGCGGTCGTCGGGGACGCCCTGCGCGGCGAGCAGGCGCTGCTCGAACGGGCCGTGGAGGGTGCGCGGTCCCCTTCGGCGGGGCTGGAGGCGTGGGTCCGGACCGCACTGGAGCGCGCCTTCCAGGCCCCGCACCTCCACCGTGCGCTGTTTCACGAACCCGCGGGCCCACCGGTGGAGGTGGTCCGTGAAGAGGCGGCGCAGATGCGTGCAGTGGCGCTGGCCGGCCTGCTGGCCGACGGAGCGACGGAGGGCGCGTGGCCCGCGGGCCCCATGGCACTCCAGGCCACCGCGATGCTCGGGGCCCTCAACGCGACCACGGCCGGCGGGCCGGGCTCCGACGGCGACTCCGCCGGGCGCGTGGCCGCCGAGCTCGTGACCTTCCTGCGCACGGGCCTCGACGACCGGGCCGGCTGACCCGCACCAGGGGGCTCAGCCCGCTCGGTCCCCCGCGTCGGATCGCGCTTCGACGGTCACCGTTGCCAGCGCGGCGACGCCCTCCTCGCGGCCGACGAACCCGATCCGCTCCCCGGTGGAGGCCTTCACGTTCACCGCGTCCGCCGCAAGACCGAGCGCGGCCGCGAGGTTGGCGGCCATCGCCGCCTTGTGCGGCGAGAGCTTCGGCCGCTCCATGACGAGCGTCGTGTCGGCGTGCACCGGCGCCCAGCCAGCCGCGGCGCACCGCAGCACGACCTCGCGCAGCAGCGCCAGGGAGTCCGCGCCCCGGAACCGCTCGTCCGTGTCCGGGAAGTGCTCCCCGATGTCCCCCAGGCAGGCGGCGCCGAGCAGCGCATCGGTCACCGCGTGGGTGAGCACGTCCGCGTCGGAGTGGCCGTCGAGCCCGTGGGTGTGCTCGATCCTCACGCCGCCGAGGACGAGCGGGCGGCCCTCGGCGAGGCGATGGGAGTCCCAGCCGATGCCCGTGCGGCTCATCCGATCGGCTCCAGGCGCAGCTTCCGCCCCTCGAAGACGCCGAGCTCGGTGACCCCGAGCCGCTCGAGCTGCGCGACGGCCTGCTCGTAGCCGAAGCCGAGGACGTCCGGCGTGTGCGCGTCGGAGGACAGGACGATCGGGTTGCCGGCGTCGACGATCATCTTGAGGAACGGCTCGCTCGGGTAAAGCTCGCCCACCGGCTTGCGCAGCCCGGCCGTCGAGAGCTCGATCGCGATGCCCGACGTCGCGATCCCCTGCATCGCGATGTCGTAGTAGAAGCGCTTGTCCTTCTCGGGCTGCGGCCGTTCGCTGCCCCAGTGCTTGACGAGATCCGGGTGGGCGAGCACGTCGAAGAGCCCGCAGGTCGCGGCCTCGGCGAGCCACTCGAAGTAGGTGCGCCAGACCTTGTCGGCCGAGTCCGCACGGGTCCACACGTCGTACTTCGCGTAGTCGAGCGCCCCGTCGCCGAGGAAGTGGATCGAGCCGACGACGTAGTCCCACGGGTGGCCGTCGAGCAGCGCGGCCATCCGGTCCTCCCGCCCAGGGATGAAGTCGGCCTCGATGCCCAGGCGCAGGTCGGTCTCCTCCTTGACGAAGCCGCAGTAATCGGTCAGGTCGTCCTTCGCGTTCTCGCGCCAGTACTCGTGGTCCCAGACCTCGAGCGCGTCGGTGAAGCGGTAGACGTGCTCGGCCACCCCGAGCTCGGTGATGCCCTTCTCGGTGGCCGCCTCGCGGTACCGCTCGGCGTTCCCGGGGGTGAAGAAGCGAGAGGCCGGGGTGTCAGGCCCGTCGGGGCGCAGGTGGACGTGGTAGTCGGTCAGCACAGCGGCCGATCTTCGCAGAGCAGGCCGCGGCACCCCGGTTCTCATGTCCGCGCCGCCCCCTGGCCTCCGCTCGCGCCGCAAGTCACCCAGAGGGCGAAGCGGGCCTACCGCGTCCGGTCGCGGAGGATCAGCTCGGCCAGGTGCAGGTCCTCGGGCGTGGTGACCTTGAAGTTCTCCCGGCTCGTCGCCACCAGGCGGACCTCGCCGCCGAAGGACTCGATGAGCGAGGCATCGTCGGTCGCCGCCGCGAGGGCCGCGTCGCCGAGGCCCAGCGCGCGCTCCAGCGCGTCTCGGCGGAACGCCTGGGGCGTCTGGATGGACCAGAGGCTCGTTCGGTCGAGGGTGCGCACGACGACGTCGCTCGCCGCCTCCTTGATCGTGTCCGCCACCGGCGCGGCGGCAATCGCTGCGTCGCAATCGTGCTCGGCCAGGGCGTCCAGGCAGGCCCGAACGATCGTCGGCGTGAGCATCGGCCGGGCGGCGTCGTGGACGAGCACCCAGTCGGAGATGGGCGCCGCGTGCAGCGCGGCGCGGACGGAGTGGGAGCGCTCCGCGCCACCGGGAACCCCGATCGTGCCGTGAGGCGCCCCGATCCCGGGGGGCAGCGCGGCGACGATGTGCTCGATCTCCCCGACCGCGTGCAGCGCGTCGAGCGACCACGCCAGGAGCGGTCGGCCCGCGCAGGGCACGAACGCCTTGGGCGTGGCGTGCCCGAGGCGCTCCCCGCGCCCGGCGGCCACGAGGAGCGCGACAACGGACGGCACGATCTACTGCGCGGCCGACTCCGGGATCTTGGAGGCCGCGGATGTCTCGAGCAGGTCGTCGAGGTAGGACTCCGACTCCTCCTCATCCTTGTCGAGCGCGTACATCAGCTCGGACGCGAGGATCTTCTTGGCCCGCGTGTACATCTGCTTCTCGCCGGTCGAGAGGCCCTTCTCGTGCTCGCGGATCGCGAGGTTGCGAACGACCTCGGAGAGCTCGTAGATGTCACCGGTCTTGATCTTGTCCCGGTTGTGCTTGAAGCGCCGGTTCCAGTTCTTGGGCATCTCGGAGAGGTCGTCCCTGAGCACCTCGAGGACCTTCTTGACCATGTCCTCGTCGATGATCCGCCGCAGCCCGGCGATCCCGGCGTTCTCGCACGGGACCATGACGGTCATGTCGTTGTGGAGGATCTTGATGGTCAGGTACTCCCGCTCGGAGCCGAACATCTTCTTGACCTCCTTCTTCATGACGATCCCCGCGCCGTGGTGCGGATAGACCACCTGGTCGCCACATTCGAAGTCGATGTTGACTGGTGCTGCGACTTCGAGATCCTCGAGCAGAGCGGGATCGATGTCAGTGTCAGAGATGGTGTCCTCCTAGGGGGTTGATGCGGTGCGGCACTACGTCTGCAGGTAACGGTCGACGAGGTTGATCTCCTGCAGGCGGCGAAGGCCCTCGCGGATGTCCTTCGCGCGGATCTCACCCACGCCCTCGACGGTCTCCAGTTCGGAGTCGGTGGCCGCGAGCATCTCGTCGAGGCCTCCGAACTCCTTGACGATCTGCTGGACGACGAGCTTCGGGAGGCGCGGGATGCGCCCGAGGATCCGGTGGCCCCGCGGGGAGACCGGATAGTCGAGCGTGTTGAGCTTGCGGTCGTACCCCATGATCTCGGCCAGGCGGCCGAAGTCCAGGAGATCCTGGTGGGGCAGGCGGCCGATCGAGTCGAGGGCGGCGGCGTAAGCCTCGTCGGAGTCCTCGGCGAGGTAGTCGTGCACGAGCGCCGCCTTGTCGGAGGCCGTCCCGACCATGGTCTCCTCGAGCTGCATCTCGATCAGCCGGCCCTCGGTGCCGAGCTCGACGATGAAGCGCTCGATCTCGACGGCCATCCGGGTGACGAGCTCGGAACGCTGGAGCACCGTGAGGACGTCGTGGAGCGTGGCGCCGCCCTCGAACTCGAGCGCGGTCAGCCGCGTGGAGACCTGATCGAGGCGGGTGCGGTACTTGTCGAGCGTCGCCAGGGCCTGGTTGGCCTTGGCCAGCACCACGGGGATGTCCTCGAGGATGTAACGGGTGCCGTCGACGTAGAGCGAGACGACCTCACGCCGCTGGGAGACCGCGATCACCAGCGCGTCGGTCTGCTTGGAGACGCGCTCGGCGGTGCGGTGCCGCGTGCCCGTCTCGATCGACAGGATCGTCGGATCGGGCATGAGCTGGACGTTGGCCATCGTGATCTTCGTCGCGTTGGCGTTCAGCACGATCCCGCCGTCCATCTTGGCCACCTGGTAGAGCAGCGCGGGCGTGTAGTCGATGTCGAGCTTGATCCCGCCGGAGAACAGGAAGGAGAGCTCGTCGGGATCCCCGATCGTGATCAGGCCGCCGGTCCGGGCGTGCACGATGTCGTCGATCCCCTCGCGGAGCGAGGTGCCCGGCGCGACCATCTCGAGCGCGCGGACAAGGGACGGTTCCTGACGGCTGACCAGCTCCTGAGGACCTCCTGATCGCTGCGCCATCTCTCATCGATTCTACCAGGCTCTTTAGCGCCGCTTACAGGAACTCGACGACGGGTCAGGCGCTGAGCACGAACCACACGTGCGCGCCGGGTGCGGGCTCGACGCCCCACCGACGGGCCAGGCGCTGTACGAGGAAGAGCCCCCAGCCCGACGTTCCGGCCGCCCGCGGCTCGGGGCGGGTCGGGGGAGCGAAGCCGGGACCCTCGTCGTGCACCTCGACGCGGACGCCCTCGGAGCCGGGCTCGACGAGCAGGACGATCCGTGCGTCTGAAGCGGTTTCGACGTGGCGGATCGCGTTGGTGACGACCTCCGAGACGAGCAGTCGGAGGTCGATCAGGGCTTCGTCGGACAGACTTGGCGCAAGCTCGTCGAGCGCGGCGCGGGCGGTCGTAATGGCCGAGGAGTGGGCCGGGAGATCGAGGCGGAAGGAACGCACGCTGCCGTTCGGACTACCCCGATGCTGGTTGCCGAACCGCGCACTGTGCGTGAACGGACACCTATTCCGTCAGCGCAAGATCCCGCTCGCGCCGGGGACGCGCCGCGTAGCCGGCGGCCGGGCGACCGCCGAGCCCGGCGGCCAGAGCCTGCCGCAGCGTCGGCGCGTTCGTCGGCGAGATCACCTCGCGCAGCCCGAACTTCGCAGCCTCCTCCAGCCGCCGCTCGGCGTGCCCGACCGAGCGCAGCTCCCCGGTGAGACCGACCTCCCCGAAAGCGGCCACCGGCAGCGGCGCGTCCTCCCCGCCCAGCGCGACGCCGCGCTGCGCGCTGGCGACGGCGAACGCGATCGCGAGATCCGCGCCGGGCTCCTCGACACGCACGCCGCCGACGACGTTGACGAACACGTCGGCGTTGCCGACGCCGATCCCGGCGTGACGGCCGAGCACGGCGAGCACGAGCGCGAGGCGGTTGCGATCGAGGCCGTTGACGACGCGCCGCGGCGGCACGAGCTCGGAAGGCGAGACGAGAGCTTGGACCTCGACGAGCAGCGGCCGCGTGCCCTCCATCGCCGCGAGCACGACCGAGCCCGGCTTGCCGGTCGCCTCGGCGACGAAGCGCGCGCTCGCGTCGAGCACCTCGACGAGGCCGCTCTGGCGCATCTCGAAGACGCCGGCCTCATTCGTCGAGCCGAAGCGGTTCTTCAGTGCGCGCAGCGTGCGGTACGTGCGCTCGCGCTCGCCCTCGAACTGCAGCACGCAGTCAACGAGGTGCTCGAGCACGCGCGGGCCGGCGAGTGAGCCCTCCTTCGTGACGTGGCCGACGAGCAGCACGGCGATGTCGTCGGCCTTGGCGACCTGCATGATCCGGCCCGCCACCTCGCGCACCTGCCCGACGGAGCCCGGCGCGCCGCTGAGGTCGGCGCAGTGCAGCGTCTGGACGGAGTCGATCACGCAGACCTCGGGACGCTCGGAGCGCAAGGTCGCGAGCACCGTGTCGAGGTCGGTCTCGGTCAGCACGGGAACGTCGAGCGCGCCGCCGGTGTCGGGCGTCAGGCGCTCGGCGCGCAGGCGGATCTGCGCGGCCGACTCCTCGCCGGAGACGTACAGCGTGCGCCGTCCCGCGGCGGCGAGGTTGCCGAGCGCCATGTTCGTCAGCGTCGACTTGCCGATCCCCGGCGAGCCGCCGAGCAGCACGAGCGAGCCCGGCACGAGGCCGCCGCCGAGG
>JACDAP010000182.1 GCA_013695395.1 Solirubrobacterales bacterium | reverse complement strand
GTCCTGCAGCGTCAGCGCGGCGAGCGCGAGGACCGCGATGAGCCCCGGCAGGATGAAGGCCGCGCCGCCGAGCAGCGCCCCGCGCGCGCCCGCGACACGTTGCGCGCAGAAGATCGCGAGCTGCGTCGAGGCCGGGCCGGGGAGCAGGCCGCAGGCCGCGTTCGCGTCCTCGAACTCCCGCGGCGCCATCCACTTCCGGCGCTCCACGCAGAGCTCCCGCAGCAGGGCGACGTGCGCGGGCGGTCCGCCGAAGCCGATCAGGCCGATGCGGCCCCACTCGCGCAGGACCGTGGTGAGCTCAGGCCGTGGCACGGCCCCGCACTCTGGCACGGGGTGGTCCGTAGCATGGGAAGGAATGGAGACCCTCGCCACGGAGCTGCTCCAGCAGCTGCTTCGCTTCAACACGGTCAACCCCCCGGGGGACGAGCGCGTCGCGCAGGAGTGGCTCGCGGGGGTGCTCGAGGAGGCGGGCTTCGAGGTCGATCTGCTCGGCGCCACGCCGGAGCGGCCGAACCTCGTCGCGCGCCTACGCGGCGCCGCGCCAGGCCCCGTGCTCTGCCTGCTCTCCCACATGGACACCGTGCTCGCCACGCCGTCGGAGTGGCAGCGTGGCCCGTGGTCCGGCGACGTGGTCGATGGCGTCGTCTGGGGCCGTGGCGCGCAGGACATGAAGTCGCAGACCGCGAGCGAGGTCGCCGCTGCGCTCACGCTGGCCCGCGAGGGCTGGCGGCCGGTGAAGGGGGACCTGCTCGTCGTCTGCGTCGTCGACGAGGAGACCGGCGGGGCGAACGGGGCGAAGTGGATCTGCCGCGAGCATCCCGACAAGGTCCGCTGCGACTACCTGCTCAACGAGGGCGGCGGCACCGTCTTCGAGGTCGGTGCGGACCGCCACTACGGCGTCTGCATCGCCGAGAAGGGCGTCTTCCGCTTCACCCTCACCGCGCACGGGCGCGCGGGGCACGCCTCGATGCCCGCGATGGCCGACAACGCGCTGCCCAAGCTCGCCCCGCTGCTCGCGACGCTTGCCACCGCGAAGGCCGAGCTCGATGTGACCGACGCACCCAAGGGGCTCCTCGAGGGCCTCGGCATCGAGGTCGGCGAGGATGCTGCCACCGCGCTCGAGGAGCTCCGCAGCCGCGCGCCCGAGCTCGCCGCGTTCGTCGAGCCGATGCTCTCCGTGACCTTCGCGCCGACGATGATCGGCGCCGGGGCGAAGATCAACGTCATCCCGTCGCAGGCGTGGCTGAAGGTCGACTGCCGCGTCCCGCCGGGCATGGACGAGGACGGCGCCCGTGCCCGGATCGAGGAGGTGCTCGCAGGACACGACGGCTACGAGCTCTCGTTCGACGAAGAGGTCGTCGGCAACGGCTCGAAGCCGGAAGGGCCGCTCTGGGACGCGATCGCCGCCTGGCTCGCGAGCGAGGACCCGGACGCCAAGGTGCTCCCGAGCATGCTCCCCGCCTTCACCGACTCGCGCACCTTCCGGGCGGCGTTCCCCGAGTGCACCGCCTACGGCTTCTACCCGCAGCGGGAGATGAGCCTCTACGAGATGTGGCCGCTGGTCCACGGCAAGGACGAGCGGATCCACGCGAGCACACTGGGCTTCGCCGCCCGGGCCTACAAGGCGATCACCGAGGAGCTGCTGGGATGAGCGAAGAGAAGACCGAGGAGACCAAGTCCGAGAAGCTCCGGCTCGGCGGCATGGCGCTGCGGAACGGGCTGCTCGTCCACGGGCCGACCCATTGGGCCGCGGCGGTGCGGACGAAGGCAGGGGCGATCGAGGTCGCCTCGGGTCGCAAGCCGCGCGTGAAGGGTCGCGTCGAAAGCGTCCCCGGCGCTCGCGGAGTCGTCAAGCTCGGCGAGGCGATGCTCGTCATCCCGCTCGTCAAGCGCCGGCTGCCCGCCGCGCAGCTGCCGTTCCAGAATCCGCAGATCCTCGCGGCGATGGGCGGCGCCGCGCTCGCGGGGTCTCTGCTGCGCCGCCGGGTGAGCGGCCTGCGTGGTGAGGCGATGCTCGCCGCCGTCTCGATCGCGCCGTCGCTGCTCGCCCTGCGCGGCGGCGACCTGGCCGCCTACCACGGGGTCGAGCACAAGGCGATCGCCGCCTACGAGCAGGACGACGCCGACGCCCGCGACGCGGCCAAGGAGCACGACCGCTGCGGCTCCCATCTCATGGCGCCGATGCTCGCCTCGAACGTCGCGGGTACCGCGCTCCTGAAGGCGCTCGTCGAGAAGCCGACCGCCGCACATGGTGCTGCCCTCTCCCTGGCCTCGATCGGCCTGGCCGTCGAGGTCTTCACCTGGTCCGAGCGCCACCACGACAGCGCCGCGGCTCGGGCACTCCGCGTCCCTGGGCACGAGCTCCAGCGCGTGCTCGGCACCCGGGAGCCGACCGACGAGCAGCTCGAGGTCGGGCGGGCCGCGCTCGAGGAGATCCTCCGCGCGGAGGGCGCCGCGGCGTGAGCACCGTCCTTGGCATCGTGATCCTGGCGGGGCCGACGGCATCGAGGCCACACCAGGTGGACTAAGCGGACTAGATCCAGTAGGCTGGCCCGCATGGACGCCGTCTCCATCCACGAGGCCAAGACGCACTTCTCCAAGCTCGTGGCCCGCGCCGAAGCCGGTGAGGAGATCATCGTGCGCAGGGGGGCGACCCCGGTCGCGAAGCTTGTGGCGCTCGACCCGCCGGGCAGGCCGCGTGAGCCGGGCGCGCTCGCCGGGCAGATCGTGATGGCCGACGACTTCGACGAGACGCCGGAGGGCTTCGAGGACTACCTCTGAAGCGTGCGCGCCCTCGTGGACACCCACGCGGTGCTTTGGTGGCTCGGGAACGACGCGCGCCTGCCGGCGGCGGCCCGCGCTCTGATCGCGGAGCCGGAGAATGAGCTGCTCGTGAGCGTCGCGAGCCTGTGGGAGATCGCGATCAAGCGGAAGCTCGGCAGGCTCGAGGTGGTCGATGACCTCCCGCAGGTGATCGTCCGGGAGGGGTTCCGCTGGCTCGCGGTCAGCCCCGCGCACGTGTGGGCCGTCCGTAACCTCGAGCTCCATCACCGCGACCCGTTCGACCGCCTGCTCGTCGCGCAGGCCTCGATCGAGGGGATCCCGGTGATCTCCGCCGACCCCCGGCTCCCCGTCTACGGCATCGACGTCCGCTGGACCTGAGGCGTCGCTCGGGACGAAGACAGGCAACCGCCCGCCATCTTCCACGCGTAGCGATGGAAATGGCGGGCGGTTCGCGCCGGGCCAGGCCGGCGCGGCCTCACCTCAGTTCGAGCGCAGCGCCACGTCGCCGCTGGAGGCCGGGTTGCCGTCTGGCGGCTCCTTGGTGACCTCGATCTCGGGGAAGATCATCGGGTCGGCGGCGATCAGGAAGCGGACGTCGGTGATGCCGCGCTTGTCCGGGTGCCAGGTGCCCGCTGGAATCCGGTTGGGGGAACCGGGAGTGTCGCCGGGGCCGACGAACCAGAGCTCGTAGTAGGTGCCCTTGGGGACCTCTGCCACGCTCGTGCTCTTCACCGAGACGACCCGGCCGGGGCCGGTCACGTTGACCTGGGCCTGGGCACGGACGCCCGCGCCGCGGAGCGTCACGGTCTTCTCCTGCGACCCGGGAAGCGAGGTGTCGGGGACGGTCCGCTCCTCGGTGATCGTCCGCGGCTGCTGGGCGACGGTCGTCGTCGTGTCGGTCGCGGTGCCCGTCCCCAGGGCGAAGGCCAGCGCCAGCCCGGCCGCTGCGGCGAGGCCGAGACCCGCGGAACGGAGCGTCCGGCGACGGCGGTGCCCGGCCAGCTCGTCCTGGGTGGACCCAGCGGATGGAGCCGCCGCGGCGTGAGGCGGAATGCTGGTGCCGGTGGGCTCCCTGGGCCCCGGCTCCCGCTCGCTCTCTCACCACGGTCGCCCGCCGCGACCCGTTTGAGCCAGGTGTCCTCGGTTCGGTCTGATTCATCAGCCATGTTCCGCCAGCTGATTCCTTCGCAGCGCGCGTCCGGATCATTCACCGTCGCGAACGCCCAGGCGCCCACCGGACCCGACATCGGTCCACTCGGGTCCCGACCCGATGGTGGAAACGTGCGACATGACCGACTATTTCAGGTGTGAACGAGGACACCGCATCCTGGGGGGAGGCCTTCGCCGGCCTCAAGCAGACGCTCCAGCAGGCCACGCTGACCCCGGTCGACACCTCGGGCGCCTCCATCTCCGGGCAGATCCAGGAGTGGGCCAACCAGTGGGGGGGCGTCATCGGGATGCTCTTCATGGCCGGCATCCTCTTCGTGCTGTGGAAGACGCTGAAGCTGATGCCGAAGACCAAGCCGACGCAGATCAAGCCGACGGCGCTGCGCGAGATCACCTGGGAGGAGATCGCCGGGGTCGACGAGGCGAAGGCCGAGCTCAAGGAGGTCGTCGACTTCCTCTCCGACCCCAAGCGGTTCCGTGCACTCGGCGCGCAGGTCCCCAAGGGCGTCCTCCTGCACGGGCCGCCCGGGACGGGCAAGACGCTCCTGGCCAAGGCGGTCGCGAGCGAATCCGGCGCCGAGTTCTTCTCCCAGTCTGCTTCGAGCTTCGTCGAGATGTTCGCCGGCCTCGGTGCCGCGCGGATCCGCAGGCTCTTCGCGGAGGCGCGCAAGCACGCGCCCGCGATCCTCTTCATCGACGAGATCGATGCCGTCGGGGCTCGCCGCGGCTCTGACAACAACTCGGAGCGCGAGCAGACCCTGAACCAGCTCCTGGTCGAGATGGACGGCTTCGACGCGTCGGAGAACGTCATCGTCATCGCCGCCTCGAACCTGCTCGACAAGCTCGACCCCGCGCTCCTGCGCCCCGGGCGCTTCGACCGCCAGATCTACGTGACGCCGCCCGACGTCGAGGGTCGCGCGAAGGTGCTCGACGTCCATACCAAGGGCAAGCCGCTCGGGGACGACGTCGACCTCCAGCTCGTCGCCGCGCAGACCAGCGGCCTGACGGGCGCGGACCTCGCGAACATCTGCAACGAGGCCGCGATCTTCTGCGCGCGCCGAGGCGGGAACGCGCTCGCGCACGCCGACTTCGAGGACGCGCTCGAGCGGGTCGTCGCCGGCGTCCAGTCCTCCACCACGCTCAACCCGCACGAGCGGCGCGTGGTCGCCTACCACGAGGCCGGCCACGCGCTCTGCCGCGAGCTGCTCGTCACCACCGACCGCGTCCACAAGATCTCGATCGTCCCGCGCGGGTCGGCGCTCGGCTACGTCATGAACCTGCCCGACGAGGACTCCTATTTGAAGACCCGCGAGGAGCTGATCGACCAGATGAGCGTCCTGCTCGCCGGCCGCGTGGCCGAGCAACTCGTCTTCGGGGCCGTCACCACGGGTGCGGCCAACGACCTCCAGCGGGTCGCCGAGATCGCCCACGGGATGGTCCACGACTACGGCATGGGCTCGGTGCTCGCGACCGCACGGGCGCAGACCGACGCCAACGTCGTCTCCGACGTCACCCGGCGGATCCGCGACGAGGAGCAGCAGGACCTCATCTACGAGGCCGAGCGCGGCGCCCGCTCGCTGATCGCCGACCATCGCGGCAAGCTCGAGGAGATCGCCCGGATGCTGCTCGAGCGCGAGGTCATCGACCGCTCCGAGCTCGACGGGATCATGCGCGGTGTCCCGCGGATCCACCGCGGCGCGGGCACCGGCCTGCGGGTCGTTGCCGCGGACGGACAGCCGCCCGAGGGGCCGTCCACCGCCTGATCGAGCGGCCCCGAGCCACGGGCCTCGGGCCGGGGCACGCGGATAGACTCGGCGCTGATGTTCACCCGGATCGATCATGTCGGCATCGCCGTCGAAGACCTCGATGCGTCGCTCGCCCTCTACGACCGCGACTACGAGATGACGCTCGTGCACCGCGAGGTCGTCGAGGAGCAGGGCGTCGAGGCGGTGCTGCTCGACGTCGGTGAGAACCACGTCGAGCTGATCGCGCCGCTCGGCCCCGAGACGACCGTCGCGAAGTTCCTCGAGAGGCGCGGCAGCGGGCTGCATCACGTCGCCTACCAGGTCACCGACATCGCGGCCCAGCTCGCGCGTCTGAAGGCCGCGGGCGTGCGCCTGATCGACGAGGAGCCGCGCGTCGGCATCCGGAACTCGAGCGTCGCCTTCCTGCACCCGAAGTCCTCCGGTGGCGTGCTCACCGAGATCGTCCAGCCCTCTCACGAAGGACACTGAACCCCTCATGCCCCAGCGCATCTCCATCGGCTTCCACGCCTCCCCGCCGCTCGCCCTGCGCGTCTCCGACGCCGAGCTCATGAGCCTCCAGAGCGCGATCGGCGGCGACGGCTGGCACGAGGTCACCGGCGAGGACGGCACCGTCAAGCTCAACCTCCAGCACGTCCTGTGGCTGAAGGTCGACAAGGACGAGCAGCGGGTGGGCTTCGGCCTCGGCGGCTGAGCGCGAGGCTCGACGGGCCGCCGCGGCCTGAGCTACGTCTGAACGTCGCCCCTACGCTGCTTGGCATGATCGTCGCCACCCACTCCGGGAACTTCCACGCCGACGACGTCTTCGCGGTGGCGACCCTCCGGCTTGCGCTGGGCGAGCTCGAGCTGATCCGGACACGGGACCGCGCGAGGTACGCCGAAGCTGACGTGCGCGTGGACCTCGGTGGCCGCAGCGACCCCGAGACCGGCGACTTCGACCATCATCAGAAGGGCGGGGCGGGCGAGCGTGCCAACGGGGTCCGCTACGCGAGCTTCGGCCTGGTCTGGCGGGAGCACGGTGCGTCCCTCGCGGGGAGCCCGGAGGCCGCGCGGGCGGTCGACGAGCGGCTCGTGCAGGGCATCGACGCCAACGACACCGGCCAGACGATCGCGGAGTCACTCGTCGGCGGGATCCGTGCGATGAGCGTCTCCGGCCTGATCGGGGCGATGAACCCGGACTGGGACGACGAGCTCACCGCCGAGCAGGAGGACGCCCGCTTCGCCGACGCCGTCGCCTTCGCCACCGGGATCCTGCAGCGTGAGCTCGCAGGCTCAGCCGCCTTCCAGCGGGCGCAGGATCTGGTCGGCGGCGCGATCGCGCGGGCCGACGATCCGCGCGTGGTCGAGCTCGAGCGCAACATGCCCTGGCGGGAGGCGGTCGTCACCCGCGCGCCCGAGGCGCTCTTCGTCGTCTACCCGAAGAGCGACGGGTGGGCGCTCCAAGCGGTTCCACGGGAGCTCGGTGGCTTCGGCAACCGCAAGGACCTTCCGGCTGCATGGGCGGGTCTGACCGACGAGGCCCTCGCCGAAGTCACCGGCGTACCCGACGCGCGCTTCGCCCACCTGGCCGGCTTCTACGCGGCGGCGGGCTCGCGCGAGGGGATCATGGCGCTGGTCGAGCGGGCGCTCGCAGCCTGAGCGGCCCGCTCGCACCTAGGGCGCGACGACGTCGATCCGCCCGTCGAGGGTGAAGGCGCACGGGCTCTCCTCGTCGACCTGCTCGCCGTCCACGTTCCATCGCTCGGCACCGTGCACGTCGACCGTGCGCCCGCGGAAGCTCAAGACGCCGTCCTGCTCGGTCAGGCCGCCCCGCTTGAGGCCCCAGGCGCGCAGCGGAAGCGCCGACCGGGGTCCGTCGTCGAGCACGGTGACGTCGAGCTGGCCGTCGTCCTCCGAGGCGGGCTCGATCCGGGAGCCGGCGCCGAATGCGCCCGTCCCGGAGACGATGACCTGCCAGGCGGGGCCGTCGAAGACCGTCTCGCCGTCGACGACCACTCGGTACGTGCAGGCCTCCTCGGAGACCGAGGCCTGGATCGCGCCGACCGCGTAGGCCGTCGCGCCGAGCGTCTCCTTGAGCGGGGTCGCGTTCTCCGAGGCGGCCACCGACATTCCGCAGGCCGCCGCGTTGAGGAACGGTCTGTCCCCGGCGCGGCAGAGGTCGACGGTGCGCGTGTGCGCCTCGGGGTCGACGGCCAGGCGGACGGCGGCCTCGCGGTCGTCGGGCACTTCGAGGAAGCCCGCGAAGTCGTTCGCCGTCCCGCTGGGAATGAGTGCAAGCGGGATCCCGGCCCGTTCGGCCAGCTCGGCACATGGGCCCACGCCGCCGTCGCCGGCCGCCACGACGATGCGCTGGGCGCGGCCGAGATCGATCTGCTCGAGCTCGTCGAACGGGTGGGTGGCGACCTTCGCCCCGTAGGCCTCGAGCGCCTCGGTCAGCTCGCGCGCGGCGGGGGAGCCGCCTGAGCCACCGTTGAACACGAGGGCGATGTGGAGGCCAGCGGCGATCGGGGTCTCCTCGTCGTGTGAACGCAGGGGCGTCCGGCCGAGGAGGTCGCGCCAGACGGAGCAGAGCTGATCCCACACTGAGCGGAGCACGGCGTGGGTCCTACCCCTACCAGGCGGGAACATGCCCCGACAGCCTCCAGGACCGCTCCGGGGTGGATGGTTCGTGGTGGGGGCCTATCGTGGCGCGCCATGCCCGCCGATCCCTCCAGCGCGCCACCCCGGGATTCCGGAGCGCGCACCACGCTGCGCTTCCTGCTCCGCGGCGGTCCGTTCGCCCGGGCGGTCGCACGCACCGACCTCGCCGTCTACCGGGCGATCCGGCGCACCGCGCGCCCGCCGCAGGTCGTCGCCGTCGTCTCGCGCTTCTCCTCGCTCGGGGAGCACGCCGGGCTCTGGCTGGCGGTCGGCGCGGTCGGCACCGCGGTCGACGAGCCGCGCCGTGCGCAGTGGCGCAGGGCGGCGATCGGTGTGGGGTGCGCCTACCTCGCGAACTTCGGCCTGAAGAACGTGTTCCGCCGCAAGCGTCCCGTCTTCGAGGACCTCCCCCAGCTGATCAAGACGCCGACCGCGCTGAGCTTCCCGAGCGCGCACGCGACCTCGAGCTTCGCCGCCGCCCGGGCCTACGCGCCGCTCCTGCCGACGGGTCCGCTCTACGCGGTCGCCGGCACGATGGCGCTCTCGCGGGTCTACCTCGGCGTCCACTACCCCACCGACATCGTCGCCGGGGCCACGTTCGGAACGATCATGGGGAGCCTCGCGCGATGAAGGTCGGAATCGTCGGAATGCCCAACGCGGGCAAGTCCTCGCTCTTCAACGCGCTGACCCGGGCGGGGGCGGAGGCAGCCAACTACCCGTTCACCACGATCGAGCCGAACATCGCGATCGTGCCGGTCGAGGACGAGCGGCTCACCGAGGTCTCCACCGTGATCGGCGCGAGCGACATCGTCGCGGACTCGATCTCCTTCCACGACATCGCGGGGCTCGTGAAGGGTGCCAGCGAGGGCGAGGGGCTCGGCAACCAGTTCCTCGGGAACATCCGCGAGACCGACGCGATCCTCCACGTCGTCCGCGCCCACCACGACGAGAACATCCTGCACTCCGAGGGCTCCGTCGACCCGGCGCGGGACATCGAGACGATCGAGACCGAGCTCGTCTTCGCGGACCTCGAACAGGTCGAGAAGCGCTTGGATCGCGTCGTCCGCGCGGCCCGCGGCGGGGAACGCTCCGCGGTGGCCGAGCAGGGCTGGCTCGAGCAGGTGCGCGAGGAGCTCCTCTCCGGTCGCCCCGCACGCGGGATCCCGATGCCGGACGAGATGGAGAAGAGCCAGTCGGTCCACCTGATCACCGCCAAGCCGGTCCTTTTCGTGGCCAACGTGGACGAGGGCTCCGACGAGGTCCCAGCGGAGGTCGCCGCCCACGCGGAGGCGATCGGCGCCGGCGTCGTCGCGGTCTCCAGCCGCATCGAGGCGGAGCTGCGGGAGATGGACGACGAGGAGGCCGCGGAGATGCGCGCCGAGCTCGGCGTCGGCGAGTCCGGGCTCCAGCGCGTCGTCCGCGGGGCGTTCTCGCTGCTCGACCAGATCGCGTTCTTCACCGTCGGCTCGGGCAAGCGCGCCCAGTCCTGGCACCTGCGCCGGGGGCTCACCGCCTGGCACGCCGCGGGGGAGATTCACTCGGACATCCAGCGGGGCTTCGTCCGCGCCGAGGTGATCCCCTACGAGAAGCTGATCGAGGCCGGCGGCTATTCGCAGGCCCGCGAGGTCGGCACCCTCCGCCTGGAGGGCCGCGACTACGTGATGCAGGACGGCGACGTGATCACGGTGAAGTTCACCCCGTAGCCGCGGGCCTTCTGGCGCGGTACCGTCCGCTCATGAGCACGCAGCAGCTGCCGGGTGGGGTGGTCCACGAGCTTCCCGACGACCTCCGTGAAGGGCTGAGCGTCAGCGTCACGGCGCTCGAGGCCTGGCACGACATCACGCCCCTGGCGCGCAACGAGTTCATCTGCTGGGTGGAGGACGCCAAGCAGCAGAAGACCCGGGAGCGCCGCATCCGCCGGACCCGGGAGGAGCTCGAGGAGGGCATGCGCCGCCCCTGCTGCTGGCCGGGGTGCAAGCACCGGGAGCGCAACGGCAGCTAGCTGGCTAGGACTCGACGCCGGCGGCCTCGCGCCGGTCGCGCAGCAGCCCCGCGAAGGCCCAGACGTCGACCAGCAGCAGGCCGACCACGAGCGCGACCACAACGACGAGCAGCCCGCCGCCGCCGCCCCCACCACGTCCGTCGGGAAGGCCGAGTCCCGTCGCGGCCGGGACCGTGCGGTACAGCGGCGTCGAGGTGAAGTCGCGCTCGGCCACCGCCCAGGCGGGCTTCTTCCGGCCGTCGTAGGTGAGCAGCGCCTTGTTGTGGATCGCGTCGCGTGGGACGTCGCGCTTGGCCCCGCCGTCCCAGTCGGGCTTCACGGCGAACTCACGCACGGTCCAGTAGATCGCGCCGCCGACGAAGGGCCGGTCGGCGACGATGTCGAGGATCCTCTTCACGTAGTCGGTCTGGAACGCGTAGGTCTCCTTCTCCTCCTTCGGACCGTCGAAGGTCGACTCCGCCCCGAACTCGGTCACGACCATCGCCTGGGTCGGGTAGAGCCGCCGCATCCGGTCCAGGTACGGCCCGAGGTCGCTCAGCTTCGCGGTCGAGTGGTTCTTCTTGCCGGGGTACCAGCCGAAGTAGGAGTTGATGCCGAGCAGGTCGTACTGCCGGTAGGCGTCGGCAGCGGGGAAGCCCGGGTAGCTCAGCAGGTCGACCGAGACGGGGAGGGTCGGATCAAGGCGGCGGACCTCCTCGACCGCGGCGTCCAGGAACAGCCGGGTGCCGCGCTTGCGGTCCGGGAGCGCGGAGAGTTCGTTGGCCACCGAGTGCGTGATGACGCTGGGGTGCGACCGGGCCTCGAGGACCGTGTCGCGGACGGTCGCGAGGGCCGTCTCGCGTTGGGCGGCGGTCTCCAGCAGCCGGTCGCGATGGTAGATCGGCGCCTGGCTCCAGACCATGATCCCGGCCGCGTCGAGCGCGTCGAGAAGCTTCGGGTTGAGGAGGTAGTGGGCGCGGGTGACGTTCGCGCCCACCGCCTTCAGGTCGTCGACGATCTGCTTGATGTCCTGGTCGCGGAGGGCCGGGCCGCGCCCGGGGAGGTCCTCCTGGATGGAGGCGCCGCGCACGTCGAGCTGGCGCCCGTTCAGCTCGAGCAGGCCGTTGCGGACCCCGACGCCGCGCAGGCCGATCCGCCGGCGGTCGGTCTGGGCGGGCGTGTCCCCGGCCACGGTGGTGATGGTCGCCGCGTAGAGGTCGGGCCGGTCGGGGGACCACAGCTCCGGCGCCTGGACCTTCACGCGGAAGGAGACCCGGGCGCTCTCGCCGGGCATGAGCGGGCGGACCTCCTCGGTCTGCTCGGTCGGGGCGCCGCCGCCGGGCGGGACGAGCCGAACGCGGACCCGGGGGGTGAGCGGCCTGTCCGAGCGGTTCTCGACGGTGCCGCGGACGAGCACCTCGGCGCGGCAGTCCTCGCCGCCGGGCGCGCAGGTGACCTCGGGCATGAGCCCCGGGTCCTGGAGCCGGAGCGGTCCGAGCGGGACCAGCGAGACGGGCCGGATGATCCCGCCCCAGTTCCACCAGCCCTCTCGGGGCTGCTTCTCCTTGCGGTGATCGACCCGCACGATCAGCTCGTTGCGCTCGCCCTTGCGCAGCCCGCGGGCCACCAGGGTGAAGGGGACGTAGGGGTCGTCGTGGTGGCCGACCTCGCGGCCGTTCAGCCAGACCCGGGCGCTGCGGCGCACCTGCTCGAAGCGGATCGCCCAGTCGAAGTCGTCCGTCGCGGGGGCGGTGAAGGCCAGGCGGTACCAGCCGACCGTCCCGCCGAACTCCGCCTTGTCGGGGGTGCCGTCGAGGACGTGGGGGACCTCGACGCCCTTCCAACCGGAGCTCGGCGGGGTGCGTCCCCAGGCTCCGGCCAGGCCCCGGTCGGCGTCGTCGGGGTGGAACTCCCAGCCGTTGGCGAGCGGCACGGCGCGCGGCACGGGCTCCTGTGCGAGGGCAGGGGTGGCCGCGGACAGGGCGCCGACGATGACCAGCATCGCCGCGAGGAGCAGGCTGCGGACGCGGCAGAGCACGAGCCCACAGTGTGGCGAAGTCGGCGCCGAATCTCGCCGGGCCCCGGGCACGCTCGCGTCGAGTGATCGATTCTTCCCGGTATCCGGGAACTTCCGACGACTCGACGCGGCGCCCTCAGCCTTGCGCGGCGCTCTCCAGCCGCTCGGCCAGGCGGCGCATGCCCTTCCCACGCGCGGCCTGCGCCGCGGCGGCGTAGGCCGTGGGCGCGTCGGCGGGGCGTTCGACGTTGAGGTGGTGGAGCGTCGCCATGTCGAGGAAGGCGCGGAGCTCGTCGGCCTGGGTGCGGAGCGTCTCGGCGACCTTCGGCCGCAGCAGCTTCCGGGTGACCGCCGCCGGGTCGGCGGCGAGGGCGATGAGCGCCTCGAGGTCACCGTGGTCGCGTAGGAGTTGCGCGCCGCCCTTCTCCCCGATGCCCTTCGCGCCCGGGATCCCGTCCGACGGGTCCCCGCGCAGCGCGATGAAGGCCGGGACCTGAGCCGGCTCGATGCCGTAGCGGTCGCGAACCCCGTCTGCGTCGATCACCTCCGGCGCGCCCTTCCCGGCGGGCCAGAGCACCTGGACCTGCTCGTCGACGCACTGATACATGTCGCGGTCCCCGGTGAAGAGCAGCGCGCGGCCGCCCGCCTCGCGCTCGAGCGTCGCCAGCGTGCCGAGCAGGTCATCGGCCTCGAGCTCCCCCGCGTCGAGGTGGCTCCAGCCGAAGGCGGCGAAGAAGTCGCGGGCCTGGTTCCACTGGTGGCGCAGGTCCTCCGGCATCGGCGGGCGGTCGGCGTGGTAGCCCGCGAACAGGTCGGTCCGGTAGGTGGCCGCCTCGGCGCCGAAGCAGAGCACGACCGCGCGGGGGCGGTGGGTGCTGACCGCCTGGAGGAGCAGGTTCGCCGTCCCGAGCAGCGCGTTGACCGGGCGGTCCTCGCTGTCGGTGATCGAGTCGGGCAGGGCGAAGAACGCGCGGTAGAGCAGCGAAGGCGTGTCGACCGCAAGCAGCGGCGCGGGTGTCACGGGCACGGGTGGGTGCGCGGTCGGGGCATCCCCGCATCTTGCCGGGTGAGCGGCACGGCGCCCAGCCTCGTATCGACGGTGTGCCCGACGGAGAGCAGGACGTCCCCACCTCGCGGATCGCTCGGACCGCCCGCTTCGGTGGCTTGGTCGCCGGGCAGGGCGCGCGCTGGGCGGGGATGCGCGCAGCCAACACGTTCCGGTCCGACGCGAAGGCGGACGCCAAGCAGGGTGAGCGGGCGATGGCCACCGCCAACGAGCTCGTGGCGCGCCTCGGGGAGATGAAGGGCGCCGCGATGAAGATCGGGCAGATCCTCTCCACGATCGACTTCGAGCTGATCCCCGAGGGGGAGCGCGAGCAGTTCAAGGCCAAGCTCGCCGAGCTGCGTGACGACGCGCCGCGCGTGCCGTTCGCCAAGCAGAGGAAGCTGATCGAGTCCGAGCTCGGCGGGTCCCTGGGAGAGCTCTTCGCTCACTTCGACGAGGTCCCGATCGCCGCCGCCTCGATCGGCCAGGTCTACCGCGCGACCACGCACGAGGGCGCCGAGGTGGCGGTGAAGGTGCAGTACCCGGGGATCGCCGAGGCGGTCGAGACCGACCTGCGCAACATGAACCTGCTGCTGCCGCTGGTCCGGAGGATCGCCCCCGGGCTCGACGCGAAGGCGGTCGCCGGGGAGCTGCGCGAACGGATCGGTGAAGAGCTCGACTACGAGATCGAGGCGCAGCACCAGCGGGCCGTCGCGCGCGCGTTCCGGGGCCACCCGTTCATCCGGGTGCCCGCCGTCGACACCGTGCGCTCGACGCGGCGGGTGCTTGTCACCGAGTTCGTCGAGGGGCGGCCCTTCGGCGAGGTGCAGCAGCTGGACGAGGCCGAGCGCGACCGCTTCGCGGAGATCTGCTTCCGCTTCTTCTTCGGCCTGCTGACCCGCGAGCGGATCGCCGCGGGCGACCCGCACCCCGGCAACCTGCTGCTCGCCCCCGACGGCAAGGTGGTCTTTCTCGACTTCGGCCTGATGCGGCACGTCGCGGCGGACTACCTGGAGGGGGAGAAGGGCCTGGCCCGTGCGGTGATGGCCGGTGACGCCGACGCGGTCAAGGCTTCGATGGGCTCCCTCGGGTACCTCCCCGAACCGGATCGCTTCACCGGCGACGGACTCCTCGCCCAGCTGCTGGCCGTCGCGGGCTGGTACTTCGAGGACGGCTTCCGCCGGCTCGATCCCGAGTACGTGCGGGTCACGATCGAGCAGGGCTCGAGCCCGCGCTCGGACTTCTTCGGCCAGATGCGCCGCCAGACCCTGCCGCCGCAGGCGCTACTCATCCGCCGCATGGAAGGGCTGCTCTTCGCGGTGTTCGGGGAGCTTCGGGCGGGCGCACGGTGGCACGGCCTGGCCCGCGAGTACATCTCTGAGGAGCCCGCGAGCACGCCACTCGGGGAGCAGGAGCACGCCTGGCTGTCCGGGACGCCGGTCCCGTGCGCTGCCACGTAGGCTCCGTGGCATGCTCACGATTGACGGCATCGACGATCTCAAGGCGAAAGTCGGGGAGGAGCTCGGCGTCTCCGACTGGTACGAGGTGACGCAGGAGCGCATCGACGCCTTCGCCGACGCGACCGGCGACCACCAGTGGATCCACGTGGACCCGGACAAGGCGAAGGACACCCCGTTCGGGGGCACGATCGCCCACGGCCTCTTCACCCTCGCGCTCGGCCCGAAGCTCGGCGGTGAGGTCTTCACCATGACCGGCATCGCCTTCGCGCTCAACTACGGCTTCGGCAAGGTCCGCTTCCCGGCGCCCGTGCCGGTCGGCTCCAAGCTGCGGATGCGCGCGACCCTCAGCGCGGTCGACGACGTCGCGGGCGGCGTGCAGTTCACGGTCATCCAGACCTTCGAGGTCGAGGGCGGCGAGAAGCCGGTCTGCGTGGCCGAGGCGCTCGCCCGGGCCTACCCGGGCTGAGCGGGCTGAGCGGCTCCTCGGCATCGCGTGTGCTCGCGGGCTCCGATATGGAGCCCTACGGCGCACGCGATCCGTCCAGAAAGGCGCGCAGGACCTCGGCGGTGCGTTGTGCCCACTCCGGCTCGAGATCCCACCAGGTCAGCCGGAGGATCCGGAAGTGCGCCAGCTGGTAGTCCGTGTCGCGCTGCCGGTCGGCCTGGAACGCCCTGCGGCGTTCGTGGAACGCGCGTCCATCCAGCTCGACGACGAGCCAGGCGGTCCGGTACACGCAGTCGGCCTTGTGCCCGGCGACCCAGCTGTTCAGCTCGGGCGGCGGCGCGATCCGGTGTTCGCGGCAGAACACGAGGAAGCGTCGCTCGAACTCGGACTTCGTGTGTCGCTGCTCGATGTCGAGGAGTCGGCGGGCGGCGACCGACCCCTGTCGGCCGGGGGAGCGCTCGAGCGTCTGCTGCAGGGCACGGAGCGGGAGCTCCCGGAGCCGGTCCACCCGGGTCCGCAGCGCCGGGAAGGGAAGCATGCCCGCCTCGTCGACGATGGTTCTCGCCGCGCTGGTCACCCGGAGCAAGCCGTGCTGCTGCCAGTCCTCGGGGTCGAGGTGCCGGGTCCGGTGGACGGCGATCCCGCGCCGGGAGCGGACACTCCCGGTCGTGGTGAGATGGATGATCCGCAGGTCCGGTTCCGCGCCGTGGCCACGGAACGCGCCGGCAGTCACGTGGGAGACGATGCTCAGGGACGGAGGCCCGCCGCCGCGGCGGTTGCCGTCCTCGCACCACCACTGAGCGGCGAGCCAGAGCGTGGGGCGCGGGTACGGGCCAGAACCGAGGGCGAAGACGCCGGGGAGCAGCGCGAAAAGTCGTCGGCTCGTTCCCACCCGGTACGGGATCGCCTTCCGGCCAACTCCGAGCGTCTCCAGGTCGCTGCGCCGGAGCAGCCCATGCTGGCGCCGTGCGAGTGCGGCGATGGCTGCTTCTTGTGATCCCGTGTGCTCGTCGGCTCCCATATGGGGACCAAGGGCGCACGGGATGCCCAGACTCCGCTACCTGGCGCGCAGGCGCTCAGCGCAGGCCCGCGTCGCCGCGGGCGGCGCGGGACTCGGCGATCTCCTCGTCGAAGCGTGCCGCGATCTCGCGGGCGACGTCCCAGAGCTGGAGCAGGCCGCCGGCGCTGGTGGTGCGCTGGTCGGTGAAGACGACCAGGGAGCCCTCGCGAGCACCCCGATGAGCACGAGAGCGAGCAGGACGTAGAGGAGCACTATCGGCCTATCCCACCGCACGTGACACCGCACGAACCCGCGCGGACGGACCGCTATCGTTGCGTCAACAACTACTTACGAATCGGAAGCGAGCTCTCTTGCCCTACCCGCACCTCCTCTCCCCGTACGAGCGCGACGGCCTCGCCACGGCGCACCGCATCTCGATGGCCCCGCTCACGCGCAACCGCGCGGTCGGCACCGTGCCGGGTCCCATCAACGCCGAGTACTACGCGCAGCGCGCCGACGCCGCGATCCTCGTCACCGAGGGCACCCATCCCGCCGCGGTCGGGCAGGGCTACCTCGACATCGCCGGGCTGCACTCCGACGCGCAGCAGGCCGGGTGGAAGCTCGTCGCCGACGTGGTCCACGGCGCGGGCAGCGCAAAGCTCGTCATCCAGCTGATGCACTGCGGTCGGGTCGCCCACCCGTACTACACCGACGGCGTCCAGCCGATCGCCCCCTCGGCCATCACCGCAGACGGCGCGACCTTCACCCCGGACGGGATGCAGGACTACATCGAGCCGCGCGAGGTCGCCACCGATGAGCTCCCGGCCCTGATCGAGGACTACGTCCAGGCCGCGCGGCGGGCAGTCGCCGCCGGAGCCGACGGGGTCGAGCTCCACGCCGCCAACGGCTACCTGCTGCACCAGTTCCTCGCCTCCGGGACGAACCAGCGGACCGACGGCTACGGCACCGACGTCGCGGGCCGCGTCCGCTTCCCCGTCGAGGTCGCGAAGGCCGTCGCCGCCGAGATCGGTGCCGAGAAGACGGCGATCCGCATCTCGCCCGGCCACCCGTTCAACGACATGAGCGAGGCCGACACCAAGGAGACCTACGACGCGCTGCTGGCCGCGCTCGATCCGCTCGGGCTCATGTACCTGCACGTGCTCGACACCACGACACACGTGGACTTCGACGTCGTCGAGTGGGCCCGCGCCGGGTGGAGCGGGACGCTCATGGCCAACGAGGGCTTCACCGAGGAGTGGGACGTCGAGGGTGCCGACAAGCTCGTCGCGGACGGCAAGGTCGACCTCGTCGCCTACGGCCGGCGCTTCCTCTCAAACCCGGACCTCCCGACCCGCCTGAAGGAGGGCGCCGAGCTCAACGAGGCCGATCAGGACACCTTCTACCAGGGTGGGGAGAAGGGCTACACCGACTACCCGGCGCTCGCGGCACAGGCCGCCTGAGCGCCGCCACGGTGAGGGCGCGCTCCGCCGGCGGTGGAGCGACGTCCCCCGCCCGAGCGCGGGACGGTTCGCCTACCGGGCCCGCACATCGGGCCCGAGCTGCCCGCGCCATGAGACGCGGTAGACGCCCGGCCCGGGCAGCGAGGCGCGGTAGCGGCCGTTCGGTCCGCTGGCCGTGGTCCAGAACGCGTTGGCCCAGCCCGCCCGCGACCTGCGCTGCACGCGGATCCACTGGCCGTCCTTCGCCCCGGTGATGTGGCCCCTGAGCGCCTTGCGGTAGGGCCGTCGCGACGAGCTCGACTGCGCCGTGAGGGTCGCAGCGCGCAGGGAACGGCCGGTGTCCGCGGTGCGCGGCCTGCTCGACGGCGCTGGCGCCGAGGCGGCGCGGACGCTCGCCGTCGTGACTTTCGTGGCGATGGTGGTGTACGTCGCCCAGGTGTCGAAGAGCCCCAGCTTCGTCTTGAGCGTGGGACCGCTCACCACGGTGGTGCCCTTGGACCCGATCACCTTCGCCGAGACGACCCGCGGCGAGGAACCGCGCTTGGTCACCTTGATCGAGCGGAACCGGCCCCGCACGAGGCTACCGAGCCGCTTCTCGACCTCGCCGGTGGAGTAGCGGAACGTCCACCGGTGCTTCGGCGAGAGGTCGTCGTAGGGATCGTTGACGCTCTTCAGGTAGGGCTTGGGCGCGGCGCCCGGGAAGCCGTTCTCAGCATCCTCGGTCCGCCCGCCGGAGGTCGAGAAGAAGTAGGCGACGATCGGCTCGCCGGCGAACGTGACCACCTGGCGGGCGGTCGCGGCCACCGCGGCGTCGGTCGTCGGCGTTTCAGCGCTCACGCCGTTGTACACCTGGGAGCGCGTATCGGCCCACTGGGTGAAGCCCTGGCCGCTGCCCGCGTTCGTGGTGATCGCGTAGGTCCGCGCGGCGACGGCCTGCGCGCGCAGGGCCTCCTGCGGCCAGGACGATGGGCTCTCCGCGGCGACGACGCCCCGCACGTAGGAGTCGAGGCCGAGCGCGTTGACGACCAGGAGCGCTCCGCCACCCGAGGGGCGGAACTCGAGCGCGCCGCGGAACCGCCCGTCGCGCACGCCGTTCGGGCCGGCGCCCATGAGCTTGACCGGCGCGTCGGGCCCGCTCGCGCGCACGGCTCCCGCGAAGGTGGCCAGGGCGCGGCCGGTCGGGCTGAGCAGGACGACCTCGCCGCCCTTCTCCTGCACGGAGTAGACCTTGCCGGGGTCGAGCCGACGGTCGCCGATGCGGTTCGCGCCCGTGAACGTCGCGCCCTTGCTCGAGCGCAGGAGCACCGTCACCTCGGGGGTGTTCGTCAGCGTCGCCAGCTGGGTCCCCGTGTAGTAGTGCTTCAGGATCTGGGGGTACTTCGTGCCCTTGAGCGCGAACCCGTACGCCCCGTACTGGCTCATCCCGACGCCGTGGCCGAAGCCCGCGCCCTTGATCGCCAGCGAGGTCTTCGCCTCCGCGGCGGCGGGCGCCAGGAGGGCGCAGGCGGTGAGCGTGCACAGGGCGGTGGGAAGACGAGCCATCAAGGGAGACGAACGCGAGGGGGACAGGCGAGTTGCGCCCGGGTAGCGTAGAGCGCTGTGAGCTCCCGACGCGCCAGCGACCTCTTCGTCGAATGCCTCGAGACGGAGGGTGTGCGGCACGTCTTCGGCATCCCCGGGGAGGAGACGCTCGATCTCAACGAGTCGCTCGCCGACTCTTCCGTCGACTTCGTCCCGGTCCGCCACGAGCAGGGTGGGGCGTACATGGCCGACATGTACGGGAGGCTCACCGGCCGCGCCGGTGTCTGCCTCGGCACGCTCGGGCCCGGGGCGATGAACCTCGTCACCGCGGTCGGGGACGCCTACCTGGACCGGGCGCCGCTCGTCGCGCTGACCGGCCAGGCCGACGTGGAGCGGATGCACAAGGAGAGCCACCAGTACATCGATCTGGTCGAGCTCTTCAAGCCGATCACGAAGTGGAACGCGCGCGTCTCGAGCCCGGAGATCATCCCGGAGGTCGTCCGCAAGGCGTTCAAGGTCGCCGAGTCCGAGAAGCCGGGCGCGACCCATCTGGAGCTGCCCGAGGACGTGCTCGCCGAGCAGGTCGACGCGCGGCCGCTGGAGCGCCACAAGCCCGTGCTCCCCGAGCCCGGCGCGCGGGAGCTGCTGAAGGCCGCGGACCTGATCCGCGGCGCGATCAACCCCGTGGTCCTGGCCGGCAACGGCGTGGTCCGCGCGAAGGCCGCGCCCGCCCTGCGCGAGTTCGCGCGGGCGACGGGCATCCAGGTGGCCGAGACGTTCATGGGCAAGGGGCTGCTCGACTACGAGTCCCCCTACGCCCTGGGCACCGTCGGCCTGCAGGCCAACGACTACGCCATGGCGGGCTTCGAGGACGCCGACGTGGTCATCACCGTCGGCTACGACCTCGTCGAGCACGCGCCCGTGCACTGGAACCCGAAGCGGAACAAGAAGGTCATCTGCATCGACGCCGTCCCCGCCGAGGTCGACGGCCACTTCCAGCCCGAGGTGGAGCTGATCGGCGACATCTACCACGTGCTCAGCCGGCTGGCCGAGGAGTGCCGGGCGGTCCCACACCCCGGCGGTTCGCACCGCCTGCGCGACGTGGTGCTCGGCCGCTTCGAGGCGGCCAAGGACGACGACCACTTCCCTCTCCAGCCGCCGCGGGCGCTCTGGGAGATCCGCAAGGCGCTCGGCCGCGAGGACATGCTCATCTCCGACGTCGGACTGCACAAGCTCTGGATCGGGCGGATGTTCCCCGCACATGAGCCGAACACGGTGATGATCGCCAACGGCCTGGCCGGCATGGGCTTCGCGCTGCCCTGTGCGATCGCGGCCAAGATGGTCCACCCGGAGAAGAACGTCGTGACCGTCAGCGGCGACGGCGGCTTCCTCATGAACTGCCAGGAGCTCGAGACGGCGACGCGGCTGAAGACCCCGATCGTCAACGTGATCTGGGAGAACCGCCAGTACGGCTCGATCGTGTGGAAGCAGGACAAGAAGTTCGGCCGCCACTTCGGGGTCGACTTCACGAACCCGGACTTCGTCAAGCTCGCCGACGCCTTCGGAATGCCCGGCTGGCGCTGCGAGAGCGCCGCGGACTTCGGCAAGCACCTGAAGCACGCGCTCGGCCTCGACGTCCCCTCGCTCATCGTCCTGCCGATCGACTACTCGATCGACGTGGCGATCTCCGAGGAGCTCGGGGTGGAGACGGTCTCGACCTGACGCTCAGACGGCGCCGACGGCGAACGGCGTGCTCGCGCGGGCGCTGAGCGTACGAAGGTCGATGGGGTCTCTCGTGAGTACGACACCACCACCGCGGCCCGAGGCGAACGCGGCGACGATCGCGTCCACTGCCGAGATCTCTCCCGCGCGCCCGGTCGCGGTGCGCAGCCGGGCGCCTTCCCGAGCCACGATCTCGTCGAGGACGTTTCGGCGGGCCCCGCCGCGCGTATGCTCGCTTCCATGGTCTCCTCCGCGTCCGAAGCCGAGCTCTCCGTCGTCGAGAAGGCCCCGAAGGAGCTGTTCCTCGGCGGCTCGTGGCGCAAGGCGACCGGGGGCGGCACGCTCGACGTGATCGACCCCTCCACCGAGGAGGTGCTCTGCGCGGTCGCCGACGCGACGCCGGAGGACGCGATGGAGGCGCTCGCCGCCGCCCACGACGCGTTCGCGAGCTGGAAGGACTCTGCGCCGCGCGACCGCGCCGACATCCTCCACACCGCCTACGACCTCGTGATGGAGCGGGTCGACGAGCTCGCGCTGCTGATGACCCTCGAGATGGGCAAGACGGTCGCGGAGTCGAAGGGGGAGATCACCTACGCGGCGAACTTCCTGCGCTGGTACGCGGAGGAGGCCGTCCGCATCGACGGGCGCTTCTCGCGCAACGAGGCGGGCGCCGGCCGGGTCCTCACGCTCCGCCAGCCCGTCGGCCCGTGCCTCTTCATCACCCCGTGGAACTTCCCCATGGCGATGGGCACGCGGAAGATCGCCCCGGCGGTCGCCTCGGGCTGCACGATGGTCGTCAAACCCGCGAAGCAGACGCCGCTCTCGATGCTCGCGCTGACCGACATCCTCGAGCGGGCGGGACTGCCCAAGGGTGTGCTCAACGTGATCCCGAGCTCGTCGTCGAGCGAGGTGTCGAAGCCGCTGATCGGCGACCCTCGGCTCCGGAAGCTGACCTTCACGGGCTCCACGCCGGTCGGCAAGATGCTCATGGAGCAGGCC
>JACDAP010000176.1 GCA_013695395.1 Solirubrobacterales bacterium | reverse complement strand
GTTCAGCCAGGCTCAGGCGGCGCCGCCGGGGCGCGCCCTACGTGGCGCTCCGAGGCCCACCGGCCACGGCCGGGAGACGAAGCGGCTGCCCAGTGCGCTGAAGCGCCAGGGGAGCTCCACCGCCTTGGTGATCCCGATCCGCTCGGAGGCGACGAGCGCCGGCGGCGGGACGTCGGGAGGAAGCACGCGGAGCGGACCCGCGACGAGCGAGCCCGCGTTCAGCCCGAGGCCGACGCAGAGCGCCTGGGTGAGCTTCCCGGGCCCGGAGCAGAGCGCCTCGACGTCCTGCTGCCCGCGGCGCTCGCGCATCGCCTCGAGGCCGTAGAGCGGCTCGAGCGCCCGGATCAGAACCGCGGCGCCGACGTCGTGCCCCTCGCAGACCGCGTTGACGAGAGCGTGGATGCCGTAGGAGCGGTAGACGTAGGCCGTTCCCGGAGCGGCGAAGAGCACGGAGGTTCGGGCCGTCTTGCCGACGTAGGCGTGGCAGGCCGCCTCGGTGTGGTGGTAGGCCTCCGTTTCCACGATCCGTCCGGCACCCGTCCCGTGGACGAGCACGCAGCCGACCATGTCGCGGGCGACCTCGACCACCGGCCGGTCGTAGAACTCCACGCCGAGCGGCGTGCCTGGCGGTGCCACCGGCGGCCTCAGGCGTCCAGCAGGGCCTGGGCCAGCACCAGCTGCTCACGCACACGCGGCAGCGCGGTCCCGCCCTCCGACCGCTTGCTCTCGAGCCACGAGGACTGCTCGAAGACGGTCCGGACGCTCGCGTCCAGGTGCTCGGACTGCGCGCGCAGCTCCGCGTCGGAGAGCTCACCGAGGCCGCGGCCCGACTCCACGGCGGTCCGGACGAGGCCGGCGACGATGCCGTGGCACTCACGGAACGGGACACCTCGGGTGACGAGCAGGTCGGCGAGGTCGGTCGCGGCGATGAGGTCGTCGGAGGCCGCGGCGGCCATGCGCTCACGGTCGAAGCGGGCGCCATCGAGCATGCCCTGCGCGGCGGCCAGGCAGAGCGCCAGGGTGTCGACCGCGTCGAAGAGGTGCTCCTTGTCCTCCTGCATGTCCTTGTTGTAGGTCAGCGGGAGCGCGTGGAGGACGCCGTGGAGCGCCGCTGCGTGGGCGACCACCCGGGGCGCCTTGCCGCGCAGGAGTTCGGCCGCGTCGGGGTTCTTCTTCTGCGGCATGATCGACGAGCCCGACGTCCAGCGGTCGGCCAGGGTCACGAAGCCGAACTCCTGGGAGGACCAGATGACGAGCTCGGAGCCCAGCCGGCTCAGATGGGTGGCGCAGGTGGCGCACGCGTGCAGGAGGTCGAGCACGAAGTCCCGGTTGGAAACCGCGTCGACGGAGTTCGGCATCACCCCGGCGAAGCCGAGATCGGCTGCGACCATCCGGCGATCGGTGTCGAAGTTGACGCCCGCCAGAGCACCCGCGCCGAGCGGGAGCCGGTCGGCCTGTTGCGTCGCGAAGGCCAGCCGCTGGCGATCGCGGTCGAGCATCCAGACGTAGGCGAGCAGGTGGTGGGAGAGGTAGATCGGCTGAGCCCGCTGGAGGTGCGTGTAGCCGGGCAGCGGGGCGTCGAGGTGCGCCTCGGCGAGCGCCACCAGCGTGCCCATCAGCTCGGTCACCTGGGCGCACAGACGAGTCGCGGTCTCCTTGCAGAAGAGCGCGACGTCGGTGGCGACCTGATCGTTGCGTGAACGGGCGGTGTGGAGCTTGCCGCCGACCGACCCGATCAGGGCGGTGAGGCGTCGCTCGATCGCCATGTGGACGTCCTCGTCGTCGGGCAGGAACGCGAAGCGCTTCTCGCGCAGCTCCTCCTCCACCGTTGCGAGTCCGTGCAGGAGCGAGTCGCGCTCGTCGTCGGTGATGATGCCTCGGGCCGCGAGCATCGTGGCGTGGGCGCGTGAGCCGGCCAGATCCTGAGGCCAGAGGCGCTGGTCGAAGGCGACCGATGAGTTGAGCGCCTGGAAGGCGGCGGCCTGGGGTTCGGCGAAGCGTGACATGGGCGCCGCAGTCAAGCAGGCGGGCACGGGTGCGGTCGAGGGCGCGACCGCGGCGGGCTCAGCCAGGCTCAGCTGTGCAGGTCGTGAAGCTGCGCCACCTGGGTGGCCAGGGCGAAGCCGAGGAGGTAGAGCGAGACGCCCCAGCCGACCCAGGCCTCGCTGCCCGGGCGGTGGAAGCGGCCGCCGCGACTGCGCACGGCCTCCACCGTGATCGGGACCACGCAGAGGAGCCCGAGGAGCATCAGCAGCCACGGTGCCCAGCCGACCAGGATCCCGGCGTCCAAGGCCGTCACCGAGGCGACGTCGGTGATCACGTCGTGCCAGAGGAGGACCGGAAGCGCCGCCGCGACGACCACACCGACGGCTCCCACGGCGCGGGAGCGGCGACGCTGCGCGGCGGGGTCGCGGCGGTTCGAGCGGGGGCGGTCCGGGGCCATGCCCACCGAAAGCTACCGCGCCGTTAACACCGTCCGCAAGGCTCCGGCGACACGTTCCACCTGATCTTGGCGCATACGCGGGAAGAAGGGGAGCGCGACCGACCGGGCCGCGATGTCCTCGCAGACCGGGAACTCCCCCTCGCGATGGCCATAGCGGTCGCGGTAGAAGCTCATGAGGTGGATCGCGGGCAGGTAGGGCTTGGACTGCACCCCATGGCTCCGGAGCGCCCGGATCGTCTCGTCACGGTCGATGCTCTGCGGCACCTGGACGACCCAGACGAACCAGCCACGCACCTCGCCGCCCGCGTCCTCGCAGGGCAGGCCGAGGCCCAGCTCGGTGGCCAGCGGCGTCATCGCCTCGCGGTACCAGCCGGCCACGGTCGCCCGGTCGGCGAGCATCTGGGGCAGGCGACCCACCTGGACCGAGCCGATCGCCGCCTGAAGGTCGGTCATCCGGTAGTTGAAGCCGAGCCGGTCGTGGTCGAGCCAGCCCATGTCGGGGGCGCGGCCCTGGTTGCGCTCCGAGTCGATCCGCGCCTTGACCTCCGGATCGCCGGTCAGGACCATGCCGCCCTCCCCGGTGGTGAGCTGCTTGTTGGCGTAGAAGCCGAAGGAGGCCGGGTGGCCGCGCGCGCCCACTCGGGTGCCGTCGGCGTGGCGGGCGCCGAGGGCCTCGCAGGCGTCCTCGACGATCGGCAGGCCCATCTGCTCGAAGGCCGGGAGATCGGCGGGGTAGCCGAAGATGTGCACGGGGAGGAGCGCCGCAGTCTTCTCCGTGATCGCCGCCGCGGCCGCCTGCGGGTCGAGGTTGAGCGTGCGGGGGTCGATGTCGGCGAAGACCGGCCGGGCCCGCTCGAAGATCACCGCGTTGGCGCTCGCGACGAAGGAGAACGGACTCGTGACGACCTCGTCACCGTCTTGGACGCCGACCGCCCGGAGCCCGAGGTGAAGGCCGGCGGTGCCGCTGGAGACGGCGCTCGCGTGCGGCGCCCCGACGAACGCCGCGAACGCCTGCTCGAAGGCGGGAATACGCGGGCCGAGCGAGAGCTGGCCGGAGCGCAGGACCTCGAGGACCGCCGCCGCCTCCTCCGGGCCGAGAACGGGCTGGGCGAGCGGGACCTCCTCGGACGCGTTCACGGGCGCACGCGGGCCGGCTGCTCGGCGTACTCGAGCGACTGGACGAGCGCCTGCCACGAGGCGGCGATCACGTTCTCCGCCACGCCGATCGTGCCCCACGTGCGCTCGCCGTCGCTCGAGTCCAGGAGCACCCGCGTCGTCGCGCCGGTGCCGTGGGCCTCGTCGAGGATGCGGACCTTGTAGTTGACGAGCTGGACCACCTTGAGGTGCGGGTGCGTGGAGCCGATCGCGAGCCGCAGGGCGGCGTCCAAGGCGTTGACCGGGCCGTTGCCCTCCGCAGTCTGCACGTACCGCACCGGCGTGTCCGCCCCCGGCGGGGTCACCCAGATCTTGATCGTGGCCTCGCAGGCGACCTGCCCGTCGGCGCGCTGCTCGACGATGGTCCGCCAGCTCTCCAGGCGGAAGAGCGGCTCGTACTCCCCCGCCTCCTCGCGGAGCAGCAGTTCGAAGGAGGCGTCGGCCGCCTCGAACTGGTAGCCGGCATGCTCCAGCGCCTTCACGCGCTCGATGACCCGGACGGCGCCCGCGTCGTCCAGAGAGATCCCGGCGACGCTCGCCTTCTCGGCGGCCGAGTGGCGCCCGGCGAGCTCGGAGACGAGCAGCGCCCGCGCGTTCCCGACCGTCTCGGGGTCGGCGTGCTCGAAGGTCCGGGCGTCCACGCGGACGCCCGCGACGTGGAGGCCGCCCTTGTGGGCGAAGGCGTTGCGGCCGACCCACGGCTGGTTCGGGTCGGGGATGAGGTTCAGCAGCTCGTCGAGGAAGTGTGCGGTCGCGGTCAGGCGAGCCATCTGCTCGGGCGCGATGACCGGACGCTCGAGCTTGAGCTGCAGCGCGGCGATGATCGAGACGAGGTTCGCGTTGCCGGTCCGCTCCCCCACGCCGTTCATCGTCCCCTGCACCTGGGTGGCGCCCGCCGCGACCGCGGCCAGGCTGTTGGCCACTCCGCACTCGAGGTCGTTGTGGCAGTGGATCCCGAGCGGGAGCTCGAGCGCGGCGCCGACCACGGTGACGGCCTCGCCGATCTGGTGCGGGAGCGAGGAGCCGTTCGTGTCGCAGAGGACGACCCGCTCCGCGCCGCCGGCCGCCGCGGCGCGCAGGCACTCCAGAGCGTAGGCGGGATCGTCCCGGTACCCGTCGAAGAAGTGCTCGGCGTCGTAGATGACCCGCTTGCCCGCCTCGGCGAGGAACGCCACGGACTCGGCGATCATCGCGAGGTTCTCCCCGCGGGAGACGCGAACGACCTTCTCCAGGTGCAGGCCCCACGTCTTCCCCACGATCGTGCAGACCGGCGCGAAGCAGTCGCGGAGGGTCCTGAGCCCCTCGTCCTCGGCGGCGGCGACACCACGGCGGCGCGTCATGCCGAAGGCGACGATCTGCGCGGTCGTGAACGTCTCATGCTCGAGGAGGCCGAAGAGCTCGAGCTCCTTCGGGTTGGAGGCCGGGAAGCCCGCCTCGATGTAGCCGATCCCAAGGGCGTCGAGCGCATGGGCGACGCGCACCTTCTCCTGCGCGGTGAGCGACATGCCCTCACCCTGCATGCCGTCGCGCAGGGTGGCGTCGTAGAGCTCGACGCTCATGAGAATCCGGGCACGGGGTCGAGCCAGTGGTGGTAGCGCTCGTCACGGCCGTGGAGGACGTCCTCAAAGGCCTGCTGGACGGCGATCGTGATCTCCCCCGGCTTCCCGGTGCCGACCCGGTGGTCGTCGATCTCGCGGACGGGGACGAGCTCGGCCGCGGTGCCCGTGAGGTAGATCTCGTCGGCCAGGTAGAGCTCCGCGCGGGTCATGTCCCGCTCCACGAGCTCGTAGCCGAGGCCGCGGGCCAGGGTGATCGCGGTGTTGCGGGAGATGCCGTCGAGGATCGAGGCGCTCAGTGGCGGCGTGGCGATGACGCCGTCGCGCACGACGAAGATGTTCTCCCCCGAGCCCTCGCAGACGTTGCCGAGGTCGTCGAGGAGGATCGCCTCCTGGTAGCCGGCCTTGTGGCTCTCGATCTTCGCGAGGATCGAGTTGAGGTACTGACCGGTGGCCTTCGCGGTGGGGATCAGCGAGTCGGGGCTGATGCGGCGCCAGCTCGAGACCTTCGCGCGGATGCCCTCCCGCTTGCCCTCGTCACCGAGATAGGCGCCCCACGGCCAGCAGGCGATCGTGACGTCGACGGGCGCCTCCAGCGGGAAGAGGCCCATGGTGCCGTAGCCGCGGAAGGCGAGCGGGCGGATGTAGCACTCGCGCAGCCCGTTGCGGCCGATGAGCTCGAGCGTCGCCGCGCGGAGCTGGGATCGGTCGTACGGCAGCGGCATGTAGTAGAGGCCGGCGGAGCGGTGCAGACGGTCGACGTGCTCGGCGTGGCGGAAGACCGCGGGACCGATCTCGGTGTCGTAGCAGCGGACGCCCTCGAACACGCCCGTGCCGTAGTGCAGGCCGTGGGTGAGGACGTGGACGGTCGCGTCCTCCCAGGCGACCAGCTCGCCGTTCATCCAGATGAACTCGGCCTGCTCCATCTCGCTGCTCCTACAGGTTGGCGAGCACGGCGGCGGTCGCCTCGGCGGTGCTCGCGGTGCCGCCCAGGTCACGGGTCCGAAGACCCTGCGTGAGGGCCTGATCCACGGCCGACTCTAGCGTCCGGGCCTCGTCCTGGAGGCCCAGGCCGTGACGCAGCAGCAGGGCAGCGGAGAGGAACGTGGCCAGGGGGTTCGCGGCCCCGGTGCCGGCGATGTCCGGGGCCGAGCCGTGGACGGGCTCGAAGACGCCGGGGGTGCCGTCCTCCCCCAGGCTGGCGCTCGGAAGCATCCCGATCGAGCCGGTGAGCATGGCGGCGATGTCGCTGAGGATGTCGCCGAAGAGGTTCTCGGTGACGATGACGTCGAAGTCCGACGGCGCGGCGACGAGCTGCATCGCGGCGTTGTCGACCAGCAGGTCGTCGAGGGGGACGCTCGAGAACTCCTCGGCGTGGAGCTCGTGGACGGTCTGGCGCCACTGGCGGGAGGTCTCGAGGACGTTCGCCTTGTCGACGCTCGTGACCTTCGTCCGCGCGGCCTTGAAGGCGACGCGGGCGATCCGCTCGACCTCCTTGACCGTGTAGTGGCAGAGGTCGGAGGCGTCGGTCGCGGTGCGGGTCTTCTCGCCGAAGTAGATCCCGCCGGTGAGCTCGCGCACGACCAGGAGGTCCGTGCCCTCGATGCCCTCCCGCTTGAGCGGGCTGGCGTCGTAGAGCGCCTCGAGCGGGCGGACCGGGCGCAGGTTGGCGAAGAGCCCGAGCTCCTTGCGCATGCCGAGCAGCCCCTGCTCGGGGCGCGGCGCGTTCGGATCGGTGGTGTCCCACTTGGGGCCGCCGACCGCGCCGAGCAGGACCGCGTCGGAGCGCTTCATCGCCTCGAGGACCTCGTCGGTCATCGCGGTGCCGTGCTCATCGATGCTCGCGCCGCCGAAGACGTGCTGCTCGAAGGTCGCGTCGGGCACGAGCTCCCGCAGGATCTCGACGGTCGGCGCGAGGATCTCCGGACCGATCCCGTCGCCGGGCAGGGTGACGATGTGGGGCATGGGCCGATCGTATTGGCGAGGAGCTCTCGTAGGGTCCCGGGCGTGGCCGAAGTCGTCTTCCTCCTCGTCGTCGCGCTCCGCCTGTTCATCCCGCTCGGCATCCCGAAGTACCCGCTGCCGTTCATCCTCGCCGCGCTGCTGATCGACGGCGTGGACCAGACGATCTTCCAGACGGTGCACGTGACCCGTGTGCTCGACGATTACCAGAGCTACGACAAGGCGCTCGACGTCTACTACCTGACGATCACGTACGCCTCGACGCTGCGTAACTGGCTCGACCCGTACGCCCTCGGGGTCGCGCGGGTCCTCTTCTACTACCGCCTCGTCGGCTCGCTGGTGTTCGAACTGACGCAAGAGCGGTTCGTGCTCCTGCTCTTCCCGAACACGTTCGAGTACTTCTTCATCTTCTACGAGGCAGTGCGGCTGTACTGGAACCCCTCGCGCATGGGTCGCAAGCAGGTGATCGCGGCCGCGGCGACGATCTGGGTCTTCGTCAAGCTGCCGCAGGAGTACTGGCTCCACATCGCCGAGCTCGACGTGACCGACGAGTTCAGCGCGCACCTATGGGCGCTGCCGACGTTCGTCGTGCTTGTGGTCGTGGTCCTGCTCGTGCTGCTGCGTGAGCTTCCGGGCCGGCTACCCTCACCTCAGTGGTCGCCGAGCTACGACGTGGACGCGCACATCGACCGGCCGAAGAGCAACCGCGTGATCCCGCGCAGAGACATGCGCGCCGTGTTCAGCGTGGCGGTGCTCGAAAAGGTCGTGCTCCTCTCGATCGTGCTCGTGATCTTCAGCCAGATCCTCGAGGGTGTGCGGGCGAGCTCGCTGCAGATCGCGCTCGGCGTGACGGCGATCGTCGTGCTGAACTCGATCGTCTCGCTCTACCGGGTGGAGCGCGGCTCGCGCTACGGCTCGACCGTGGCGCAGTTCGCGGCGATGGCGATGACGAACGTGCTGATCGTCGCCGCGGGCGTGGTGCTGCGTAGGGGGACCGGGAACGACGCGTTCCTCCAGCCGCAGGACGCGTTGTTCTTCGGGCTGCTCGTCACGCTGATCATCACGATGTACGACCGCTACCGGGTCATCGGCAACCTCTCGCACGACAAGCGGCGCCGGCGACGACGCGGCAGGCGGCGCCGCGGTCGACTCGCGCCGCTCGGGTCATGAGGAGAGCGGTGACGTGGCTCGGCCACGCGACGGTGCTCTTCGAGATCGGTGACGTCCGGCTGCTCACCGACCCGCTCCTGCGGCCGCGACTCGCGCACCTCACACGGCGGGCGCCGCTCGTGCGGCCGGAGGCACTCAGGCCGATCGACGCGGTGCTCGTCTCCCACACGCACCGTGACCACCTCGACCGGGGGACGCTCGGGCGTCTCGACCTGCGCGGGCCCGTCGTCGGGCCGCCGGGGATTACGCGCTTCGTGGACGGGGAGGTGCGGGAGCTCGCGGTGGGCGAGCGGATCGAGATCGACGGGGTCGGCGTACGCGCAACGCCGGCGGACCACCACGTCGTTCGTGAGCGCCGGAAGATCGCGGCGCTCGGCTTCCTCGTCGATGAGGATCTCTACTTCGCCGGGGACACCGACCAGTTCCCCGGGATGGCCGAGCTCCGGCCGCTACGGCTCGCCCTGCTCCCCGTGTGGGGCTGGGGGCCGAACCTCGGCGCCGGACACCTCGACCCGCCGGGCGCGGCCCAGGTGCTGTCGCTGCTCCGCCCGGACCTCGCGGTCCCGATCCACTGGGGCACGTACTACCCGCGGGGGCTGCGCGGGCGGACGCAGCTCGCGGACCCGCCCCGTGCATTCGCCGCACACGCCGCCGAGACGACTCCGGGGACCGCGGTACGGCTC
>JACDAP010000175.1 GCA_013695395.1 Solirubrobacterales bacterium | reverse complement strand
CGCGCGCGGAAGCGGTAGGGCCGCGAGGTGAGCGCGCCGACGGGGCACAGCTCGATGATGTTGCCGCTGAACGGCGCGACGTACGGGTGGCCGTCGAAGGTGCCGACGAAGGTCGCGGCGCCGCGCTCGTGGAGGACCAGCTGGTAGTCCTCGGAGAGCTCCTGCGAAAAGCGCACGCAGCGGTAGCAGAGGATGCAGCGCTCGCGGTCGATCGCGATCAGCGGTGAGAGCTCGAGCGGCTTCTTGAAGTGGCGCTTGGGCTCGATGAAGCGGGTCTTGCCGCCGCCCCAGCCGAAGGAGACGTCCTGGAGCGGGCACTCGCCGCCCTTGTCGCAGACCGGGCAGTCGAGCGGGTGGTTGATGAGCAGGAACTCGACGATCGCCTCCTGCGCCTCGGCCACGCGGGCGGTCTGCGTGTGGACGACCATGCCGTCCTTGACGGGGGTGGAGCAGCCGGTCTGCAGCTTCGGGATGCCCTCGATGTCGACGAGGCACATGCGGCAGGCGCCCACGGGCGCGCCGAGCTTCGGCTCGTAGCAGAAGACGGGGATCTCGACGTCGCCGCGCTTGGCCGCGTCGACGAGCATCTCGTTCTCGGGAGCCTCGACCTCGCGACCGTCGATCGAGAAGGTGATGAGCTTCGGTGCGGGGCGCGGCATGCGAGCGCCGGACCCTAGACCAGCGAGCCGACGAGGGGGACCTCGCCGGGCTCCTCGAGGCTCGCGATCAGCTCACGCTCCGAGCGGGCGCGGGCCTCCTCGATGTAGGCCTCGAACTCGGGCCGGAACTTCTCGATCATCGAGCCGACCGGCATCGCCATCGCGTCGCCGAGCACGCAGAGGCAGTTGCCGATGATCTGCGTCTGGACCGAGGCCATGATGTCGAGGTCCATCGGGGTGGCGGTGCCGGCGATGATCCGCTCGAGCATCTTCACGGTCCACTGGGTGCCCTCGCGGCACGGGGTGCACTTGCCGCAGGACTCGTGCTTGTAGAACTGCGCGAGCTTCAGGCAGACGTCGACCACGGAGGTCTGATCGTCGACGACGATGATCGCGCCGGAGCCGAGCATCGAGCCCGCCTTGGCCATCGAGTCGAAGTCGTACGGGAGGTCCAGATCGTCGCCCGTGAGCACGGGGGAGGAGGAGCCGCCGGGGAAGTAGAACTTGACCTCGCGGTCGCCCTCGATGCCGCCGCACAGGTCGTAGAGGATCTCGCGCACCGGCATGCCGAGCTCGATCTCGTAGTTGCCGGGCCGCTTGACGTGGCCGCTGACGGAGATCAGCTTCGTGCCGGTCGAGTTCTCCACGCCGATCTTCGCGTACTCGGCCGCGCCCATCCCCAGGATGTGCGGGATCGTCGCGAGCGTCTCGACGTTGTTGATCAGGGTCGGGCCCTGGTAGAGGCCCTGGTTGGCGGGGAACGGCGGCTTCAGGCGGGGATTGCCGCGCTTGCCCTCGAGCGAGTCGAGCAGCCCGGTCTCCTCGCCGCAGATGTAGGCGCCCGCGCCGCGGTGGACGAGCATCTCGAGCGAGTGGTCGCTGCCGAGGATGTGCTTGCCGAGCAGGCCGTCGGCGTAGGCCTCGGCCACGGCGGCGTCGAGGATGTCCGCCTGCTGGGCGTACTCACCGCGGATGTAGATGAAGGAGCGCGTGGCGCCCGCGGCGTAGGCGCCGATGATCATGCCCTCGATCAGCATGTGCGGGCTCTTGGTCATGAGCTCGCGGTCCTTGAAGGTGCCGGGCTCGGACTCGTCCGCGTTGCAGACGAGGTACTTGTCCATCGCGCCCTTGGGCATGAAGGAGGCCTTCTTGCCCATCGAGAAGCCGGCGCCGCCGCGGCCGCGCAGGCCGGACTCGACGAGTTCGGTGACGAGGGCGTCGCGCGGGGTGGAGAGCGCCTTCCTGAAGACGTCGCCGTACCCGCCGCGGCGCTTGTAGACCTCCAGGGTGTTGAGCCCCGGCTCGTCGATGCCCTTGAAGAGGATCGCTTCCTGGCTCATGACGTGCTCACCGCATTCGGGTCGACGGACTTGCGCCGGATGATCTGCTTCTCCGGGAGCACCTCGGTGCCCGCCCGGATCTGCGCGACGAGATCTGGCACCTCGTCGAGCTCTACCGGTCCTACGTAGACGTCGTCGACCGAGGCCATCGGCGCGATGTCACAGGCGCCCAGGCACTCGAAGCCGCGCACGTTGAAATCGGGGTCGCCCGCGGTCTCCTCCTGGACGCGGAGCAGCAGCTCGTCGGCGCCGCGCAGCGAGCAGGAGATGTTCGTGCAGACGTAGACCCGGTGCCGGCCGACGGGGCTCGTCTCGAGCATGTCGTAGAAGGTCGCGACCGCGGCCAGGTAGCCGGGGGTCAGGCGCATGACGCAGGCGACCTGCTCGATCGCCGTCGGCGAGCACCAGACGTGCACCTTCTGCGCGGCCATCAGCGCGGGGATCGAGGCCGAGCGGGCGTCCGGGTAGAGCGCCATGTGCCGCTCGATCTCGGCGCGGAGCTCCTCCGGCACCGGGCAGTCGGCCGGGTCGGGGATCACCGCCGGGTCCTTGGTCAGGTCGACCGGGTCGTCCCAGCCGGGCGTCCGCGAGCCGCCTTCGTACCGGGGGATCTCGCCTGAGCCGACGTGCTGGCCGAGCGTGAGATCGCCCTCGGGCAGCCCGGTGGTACCGACGTTCTCGGCGGCGGTGCCCTCGCTCATCGGTCGATGCCTCCGAGCACCGGGTCCATCATCGCCAGGGTCGCGATGAGGTCGGCGATGTAGGAGTCCTTGACCATCGCGGCGGTCGCCTGCAGGTTCACGAACGAGGGGTCGCGCATGTGGACGCGGGCGGGCTTGCTCGATCCGTCGGAGCGGACGAAGCAGCCGTACTCTCCGCGCGGGCCCTCGACCGGGAAGTAGACCTCGCCCGGCGGGACGCGGAAGCCCTCGGTGACGAGCTTGAAGTGGTGGATCAGCGCCTCCATCGAGGTCGCGAGCTCGTGGCGCGGCGGCAGCGCGATCTTGCGATCGTCGACCATCGTCGGGCCTTCGGGCAGCATCGCGACGGCCTGCTCGATGATCTTCACCGACTCCTTCATCTCCTGCATGCGCACGGCGAACCGGTCGTAGTTGTCGCCGTTGACCCCGATCGGCACCTGGAAGTCGAAGTCCTCATAGGAGGAGTACGGCATCGCTTTGCGCAGGTCCCACGGGTTGCCCGCCGCGCGCAGCAGCGGCCCGGTTACGCCGAGCTCGACGAGGGTCTGCTCGTCGAGCGCGCAGACGTTTCGCAGGCGCTGCAGCAGGATCTCGTTCTTGTTGAGCAGCGCGCCGTACTGGTCGACGCGGCCCGGCATGATCTTGCAGAACTCGAGGACCTTGTCGGTCCAGCCGGCGGGGATGTCCTCGATCACGCCACCGACCTGGAAGTACCGGGTGTGCATCCGCTGCCCGGTGGAGTACTCGAACAGGTCGAGGATCGTCTCCTTCTCGCGGAAGGAGTACCAGAGCATCGACATCGCGCCGACGTCCAGCGCACTCGTCCCCAGCCACACGAGGTGGGAGACGATCCGGTTGAGCTCCATGTGGATGACCCGCAGGTACTGCGCGCGCTTGGGGACCTCGATGTCGAGCAGGGTCTCGGTTGCGCCGCAGAAGGCCATCGCGTTCGTGAAGTAGGCGAGGTAGTCCATCCGCTCGACGACGGGGATCACCTTCCAGTACGGCTTGTCCTCGGCCGTCTTCTCGATCCCGGTGTGGACGTAGCCGATGATCGGCTTCAGGTCGCGCACCACCTCGCCCTCGAGCGTCACCAGCAGCCGCAGCACCCCGTGGGTGGCCGGGTGATGCGGACCCATGTTCAGGGTGAGCAGCTCCTGGTCGGGGGCGTCGCCCTCGGGACCGGGGAGGTGCGAGAGCTCGATGCTCTCCTCCTGCTGCCGGTAGGCGGACTGCGTGCGAGGCGCGTCGAGCTGGCTCATGGCGTGTAGTCGCTTCCGATCGGAGCGTCCTTGGTGAACAGGACCGGCTCGCCGCCGATCGGGAAGTCCCGCCGCTGCGGATGCCCCTCGTAGTCCTCGGGCATGAGGATGCGGCGCAGGTCGGGATGCCCATCGAACTCCACGCCGAACATGTCGTAGACCTCGCGCTCCTGGTGGTTGGCTGTCGGCCAGTCCGGCGTCACCGACGCGACGTGCGGGGCGCTCGTGTGCAGCCGCAGCTTCACCCGGAGGCGGTCGCGCCGGACGCGGTCGAGCAGCTCGTAGACGACGCCGAGGCGGGGCTCCTCGGGGAAGTAGTCGACCCCGTGCACGCTCATCAGGTGCTGGTAGCCCTGCTCGCGCAGGCGCTGCAGGATGGCGCGGATGTGGCGGGGGTCCGCGAGGATCGTGGCCTGGCCGCGGAAGTGCAGCGTGCCGAGCACGCTCTCGGGCTCGGCGTCCGAGAGCTCGCCGGCCAGCAGCTCGAGGCCGGTCGCGTCAGGCATTCGTGCCGTGCCCGGTTCGGCCGGGGACGTTCGCGGCGAAGTCGCGGCGCAGCGCCTCGCCCTCCTCGGGCAGGACCTCCACCGTGCCCTCGGCGCCGTGGCGCTCGCGCCAGCCCATGCTCGGGTCGTCGTGGACCATCGCGCGCAGCTTGAGGATCCCGTGCAGCAGCGCCTCGGGCCGCGGCGGGCAGCCGGGGACGTGCACGTCGACGGGCATGAACTTGTCGGCCGGTACGACGGCGTAGTTGTTGAAGACGCCCATCGAGGAGGAGCAGGCGCCCATGGCGATCGCCCACTTCGGCTCGAGCATCTGGTCGTAGATGCGGCGCACGACCGGCGCCATCTTGATCGACACGCGGCCGGAGAGGATCAGCAGGTCGGCTTGGCGCGGGGAGGCGCGGAACGCCTCGAAGCCGAACCGCGCGATGTCGGTGCGCGCCGCGACCGTGGTGATCATCTCGATCGCGCAGCACGCGAGGCCGAAGGTGGCGGGCATGAACGCGTTGCCAGCCGACCACTTGCCGGCCTTCTCGAGCGTTGTGGTGAGGATGCTCGACTCGACGTGCTCGTCGAGCTCGGCGCCGTCGAGGTCGCCGGTGAGCAGCTGCCGGGCGGTGAGCTGGCGCGAGCGGAATTCGTGCATCTGGCCGGCCGTCGGCTTCTGGCCGACCTTCTGGCGGATTACCTCCATTCGAGCGCTCCCCTTCTCCAGACGTAGACGAAGGCCACCATCAGCAGCGAGATGAACAGGCTGATCTCGATGAGCGCGAAGGTCCCGAAGGCGCGCAGCTGGACGGCGACCGGGTAGAGCAGAACGGTCTCGAGGTCGAAGAGGATGAACAGCATCGCGATCAGGTAGAAGCTGATCCCGAAGCGGAACCCCTGCTTGACCTCGGAGGGCAGGCCGCACTCGTAGGGGTCCTGGTTGTTCTTGCGCACGTTCTGGCGGTTCGGCCCGAGCAGCTTGTTGAGGAAGGCGAACGCCACGCCGATGCCCCCGCCCAGGGCGAGGAAGACGATCGCGGGCAGGTAGCTTCGGAGCATCAATGCCATGTATAGCGCGAACTTGTGACGCAGTGCCACAAAGTGACAAGTGGTACTCGGAGTCGGCGCGGTGACCCTCGCGCTCGCCCTGCTCACCGCTGCCGTCAACGCCGTGGTGGGCCTCTACGGTGCCCTGCGCTGGTACCGGGTCGAGCAGGCTCCGCGCTTCTGGCCTGCGCTGCGCGGTGCCCAGGCGGTGGCGGTCCTCTTCGCGCTCTACGGCACCGTGCTCGTGATCCTCGGGGAGGAGCCCGAGGGTGGGCTCTTCCTCCTCTACGCCGCCCTGCCGGTCGCGATCAACGTCGTGGCGGAGCAGCTGCGGATCGCCAGCGCCGAGACCGTCCTCGACGCGCGGGGGATCGAGAGCGCGGCGGCGCTCGGGGAGCGCCCGGAGGCCGAGCAGCGCTCCGTGGTCACGCAGATCCTGCGCCGGGAGCTCGGCGTGATGGTCTCCGCGGCACTCGTCGTCGCCTTTCTCGCGCTCCGTGCCGCCGGCACCGCCTGAACGTCAGCCGAAGGCGCCGCGGAAGAACAGCAGCGGCTCGCCGCCGTCGGGTGTGCTCCACACGTGGGTGACCTCGCCGATGCCGATCGTGTGGTCGCCCGCCGGGATCATGCGGTCGAGGTCGCAGACCACCCACGCGAGCGCGCGATCCAGGACCGGCACGCCGTGGGCGGTCCGGTGGGTCACGGCGGCGAACTTCTCGAGCGGCTCGCGCTTGGAGGCGAAGACCGCCGCGAGCTCCTTGTCGCCGGCGCGGAGCACGTTGACCGCGAAGCGGCCGCTCTCCTGCACCACCTCGAGCGTCCGGGAGCCGTTGTCGAAGCAGACGAGCAGGAGGAGCGGATCGAGGCTGAGCGAGCTCACCGCGTTCGTGGTGAGCCCCGCCGGGCCGTCGGCCCCCGCGCAGGTGACCACCGCCACGCCGGTGGCGAAGTGGCCGATCGCCGTGCGGTACTCCGCGGGGGCGACGCTCACTGTGCCTCGCCGGCGTCGGTGACCTCGAGCTCGGCGTACTGGCCGAGGTTCTCGTGGTTGCCGATCGAGCACACGAGGCGGTACTCCCCCGGGAACAGGCGGATCTCGATCGACGGCGCGCTCTCGCCGGGCTGCATCGTCTGTGTGCTCGCGAAGACCTTCGCGGTGGCGCCCTCCTCCTCGTTGACCTCCTCGACGCGCACGTTGTGTGTGAGGGTGCCGGCGTTCCTGGCGATGATCTTGATCTTCCCGGAGCTCACGCGGATGCGGCCGGGCGTGATCGAGTACTCGGGGTCGCCGAGCTCGAGCCGCAGGACGCCGTCGCGGTCGGTCACGTAGTCCGGGTTGCCGCACCCGGAGAGCAGTGCCGCCGCGCCGAGCATCACGATGATGGCGCGGAAGGGGAGGGGCCTCACCTCTCCCATGATGGCCGTTTCGTATGCTTCGCGGCGTCATGCGCCGGGTCCTCGCCACCTCCACCGCGCTCATCGCCGCCGCCTCCCTCGCGGCCTGCGGCGACAAGAGCGACCTTCCTTCGAACGAATCGGCTTCGGTCAAGGCCGGTGCCGAGCTCTTCTCCCAGCGCTGCGCGGGCTGTCACACGATGGACGTGGTCGGCGCCGAGGGCGGCGCTTCGAAGATCGGCGACCGCGAGATCGTCGACGGGCCGAACTTCAACGTGCGCAAGGAGTCGAAGGACGACGTGCTCTACGCGATCCGCAACGGGGGCTTCTCTGGCGCGTACATGCCCGAGAACATCGTCGTCGGCAAGGACGCGGACGCGGTCGCCGAGTTCCTCTCGAAGTACGCGGGCCGTCAGGCCGCGGACGTGCGCGACAGCAGCACGAACGAGCCGCAGGACACGCAGTAGCACCCCGGAGCCACGCGCAGCCGTTGGGAGCGGGCGCGCCTGAGCGCTCCCCCTGCATCGCCGCGTAAGCTCCGGCGCCCATGCTCGACCTCAAGCTGATCCGCGCCGAGCCCGATCGGGTTCGCGCCGCGCTCGCCCGTCGCGGCGACGTCGCGGAGGATGCCGTCGACGTCGTCCTCGCCCTCGATGCCGATCGCCGCGCTGCCACCGAGGCCGCGGAGACGCTCCGTGCGCGCCAGAAGCAGGACGCCCGTGCCGTCGCCGCCGCGCAGAAGGCGGGCGAAGATACGAACGCCGCGATCGCCGCGGCCAAGGCGCTCGCGGAGGAGGTCAAGGCACGGACCGCCGAGGCCTCCGACGTCGGCGACCGCCTCGAGGCGGCGCTGGCCGCGCTCCCGAACCTGCCCGATCCGAGCGCCGCGGCGGCGGACGAGGTCGTCCGGGAGGTCGGGGACAAGGAGCGCCTGGACTTCGAGCCGCGCGACCACCTCGCGCTCGCCGGCGACCGGATCGACATGGAGCGCGGCGCGCGGCTGAGCGGCTCCCGCTTCGCCTACCTGCGGGGTGAGCTCGTCTTCCTGGAGCTCGCCCTCGTCCAGTGGACGCTCTCCACCCTGGCCGGCCACGGCTTCGAGCCGGTCATCCCGCCGGTGCTCGTCCGCGAGCAGGCGCTCTACGGCACCGGCTTCCTCCCCGACACCGAGCAGCAGATCTACCATCTGCCCGCCGATGACCTCTACCTGGCCGGGACCAGTGAGGTGGCGCTCGCCTCGCTGCACGCCGGCGAGGTGCTCGACGCCGAGGCGCTCCCACTCCGCTACGCGGGCTTCTCGCCCTGTTTCCGCCGCGAGGCGGGGACCGCGGGGCGTGACACCCGCGGGATCTTCCGCGTCCACCAGTTCGACAAGGTCGAGATGTTCAGCTTCGTCCGGCCCGAGGAGAGCCAGGCCGAGCACGAGCGGCTGCTGGCCATCGAGGAGGAGCTGCTCACCGCGCTCGGGATCCCCTACCGCGTCGTGAACATCGCCGTCGACGATCTCGGGGCCAGTGCGGCGAAGAAGTACGACTGCGAGGCCTGGCTGCCGGGTCAGGGCCAATACCGCGAGCTCACCTCGACGTCGAACACCACGGACTTCCAGGCCCGGCGGCTGGGCGTCCGCTACCGCCCTGAGGGCGGAAAGCCCGCAGCTCTGCACACCCTGAACGGCACCGCGGTCGCGGTCGGGCGCACGCTGATCGCGCTGATGGAGAACGGGCAGCAGGCCGACGGGTCGGTCGTGGTGCCCGAGGTGCTCGTGGCCCGCGGCGCACCGGCGCTGCTCGCCCCGGCCGCCTGACGAGCGGCACACCAGAGGGTCGTCGAACCCTGATCACCACCGCCTCCGCCCTACGTCGGACGAACCGTGCAGACGCGGAGCTCGCGTGGGGCTCCTGCCGCGCGCAGGCGGCGCCGGCGCCCCGTCGTGAAGTGCGCCGGATCGAGCCGGTCGGCGACCGGTTCGGAGATCAGCACCTCCCCGGCGCCGGCGCCGTCGGCGACCCGCGCGGCGACGTTGACGTCGATGCCCAGATAGTCCCCGCCGATCCGGCGCGGGCGGCCCAGGTGGGCGCCGGCGCGGAGCCGCGGCCGGTGGCCTGCGACCTCCACCGTCGCGACCGCGTACTGCGCGTCGAGCGCGGCCTCGACCGCGTGCTCGGGGTCGAGGAAGCTCGCCATCAGCCCGTCCCCAAGCCGCTTGACGACCCGGCCGCGCCGGGCGCTCACTGCCCCCTCCACGCCGCTGCCGACCTCGCGCAGCAGCTCGAAGGCCGCCTCGTCCCCCGCCTCCAGCGC
>JACDAP010000160.1 GCA_013695395.1 Solirubrobacterales bacterium | reverse complement strand
GGTCGCGGCCATGGCGCTGGCGCCGCTGTGGCTGCTGGCGCCGGCCGCCGACCCGCGGCATTCGCGCTTCGCTTCGCCAGGCCACCGGAACCTCGAGCCCGCCGCCAGGCTCGGGCAGCCTTCGAGCTTCACTGCGCCGAGCGAACGGAACCTCGAATACGAGCCGCCGTCGGGCCCGGCGCTCGTCCCCGTCCCCACCGCCGCCTCTCGCGCGCGAGCACGTGGGTTCGACCAGGCGGAGCTGCTCGCCCGCGGGCTCGCGGCGCGAGGGGTCGGCCGCCTCACGCCGTGCCTGGAACGGATCGGCGATGCCTCCCGGCAGCGAGGCAGCAGCCGGGCGGAGCGCCTGGCCGACGGGCGGATCGAGCTGCGGATCCGCCCGGGGGCGCGCGTCCCGGCCCTGTGCGTCCTCGTCGACGACGTCCACACGACGGGAGCGACCTTCGACGCCTGTGCCACGGCGCTCGGCGCGGGGGGCGCGAAGCGGGTCGTGGCGCTCGCCTACGCAAGAGCGCTGCCATAGTCGAGCCGTGGTCCTCGCCGCCGCCGCCGACTCCTCGTGGACCTTCGCGCCCGGCCCCATCGCGCTGATCGTGCTCGTCACGTACCTCTACGTGCGGCGCTGGTCGGCCGTCCGGGCCGATCCGCGCACCCGCGACGTGAGCGTCGGCCGGCTCGTGGCGTTCCTCGGCGCGATGCTCGTGCTCGGCGCGGCGCTGATCTCACCGCTCGACCGGCTCGGCGAGCAGCTCTTCCTGATGCACATGGTGCAGCACGTCCTGATCCTCGACCTGGTCCCGATCCTCCTGATGCTCTCGCTGACCAAGGGCCTGATGCGGCCGATCACGCGGCGGGTCCAGGTGCTCGAGCGCCGCGCGGGTTTCCTCGCCCACCCGGGCTTCGCCGTCGTGCTCTACGTCGTGACGATGGCGGTCTGGCACATCCCGGCCCTGTACGACCTGGCCTTGGAGAACCGGAACGTGCACGTGCTCGAGCACATCCTGTTCCTCAACGCCGGGCTCCTCTACTGGTGGCACCTGCTCTCGCCGATCCGCAGCCGAATCTCGATCGGCCCGTTCGGCCCGGTCGTCTACATGCTCGTGACGAAGCTCTTCGTCTCGTTCATCGGGATCGCGATCACCTTCGCGCCGACGACGCTCTACGACTTCTACGCGCGAGCGCCGCGGGTCTGGGGCCTGACCGAGGGCGACGACCAGGCGGTCGCCGGCGCGATCATGGCGATCGAGCAGTCCGTGGTCATGGGGATCGCGCTGGCCTACCTGTTCGTGCGTGCGCTCGCCGAGAGCGAGAAGGAGAGCGAGCGCGAAGAGCGCTTCGGCGCTCCCTGATCGCCGCTCCATGGCGGCGCGACGGCGATCAGCCGTGGAGCTGCGAGCCGTCGGCGATCTCCCGCCGACCGGGTCCCTCGTGCACGACCCGCACCCGGCCCTCCACGACCACCCCCGCGCCGAAGCCGACGTCCCCGACGACCTCCAGCGTGTCGCAACCCACCAGTGAGGGGGCCCCGGCGGCGAAGCGCTCCTCGAAGGCGCCCAGCAGCTTGTAGTGCTCAGCGTCGAGGTCTATGAGCGGCGGCGCCCCGTCGCGGCCCGCCGCGAGGGTGACGCGATGGTCCTCGGTGACCTCGAAGGCGTCCGAGCGCACGGCGAGCAGGTCATTCGTGGTCTTCACCGGCGCGTAGCGCGCGCGGGGCACGCGGATCGCCTCGGCGCCCGGCCACACGTCGATCGCGGCACCCATCGCGCTCTCGAGCTGCAGGACGGGCGTGGAATCCGGGTCCTTGGGATCGACGGTCTTCCGGTTGACGATGAGCGGGAGGTCCAGCGCCCCACCCGAGACGCGGAGCGCCTCCTCCAGCGCGGGCAGGTCGATCCAGAGGCTGTTCGTGTTGAAGAAGCGGTGGCGCCCGGTGTCCTGGAAGCTCCCGAGGTCCGCGTCGGGCGCCTGCGCGAGCTCGCGGAGCACGAGTCCTCCCCCGTCGCGGCGGCGGGCGAGGTGCCCGCCCTTGCGGTCGGCCGGCGCGCGGTCGGCGACCTCCATGAGAAACGGCGTCTTCTCGGCGACGAACCAGGCGAGCAGCTCGGGATCGAGCACGGCACCGAGGTTGTCGGCGTTCGAGACGAACGCGTGGCGGTACCCCGCGTCGAGCAGCGCGGCGAGCATCCCGGAGCTGACGAGCGAGGCGTAGAGGTCTCCGTGGCCGGGCGGGGCCCACTCGAGCGCCGGGTCGGGCGCGTGCTCGGCCGGCTCCAGGTCCTCGGCCCGGAGCTTCGGCACCCGCCCCTGCAGGAAGTCCTGAGGCACGTCCTGCTCGGCAATGCCCGGGTGGGCGGCGAGGGCCGCGAGGGACGGCTCCCGGGTCGCGAAGGAGTGCATGAGGACGAGTGGCAGCCGGGCACCCGTGCGGGCGCGCAGGTGGAGCACCTGCTCGGCGATGAGGTCGAGGAACGTCCGCCCCTCCTTGACCTCGAGCAGCGCCTTGGGGCCGGTGAGCCCCATGCTCGTGCCGAGGCCCCCGTTCAGCTTGATCACCACGGCGCGGTCGAGCGCCGCGGCGACGGCGTCCGGGGCGGCGGGTGGGAGCGCCTCGGCGTCCGGGAGCTCGGTGACGGGGTCGAGCTCCCGCTCGGTGATCAGGCCCGTCTCCCCTGCGGCGATCCGGTCGACGGCCCGTGTGAAGGCTTGGACGGCGGGGGCACCCGCACCGTCGGCGCGGAGCTTGGCGACGGCGGGGTGTTCGACGGAAGCCACGGCGCGGAACCCTACCCGGGGGCCGTGCGGGGACGAGCGCGGTCAGGCGGCCGGAGCACCGGGCGCGCCGGCCCACGACCGGCCGTAGGCGAGCTGCTCGGCGCTCGCGACGTCGATCCGGACACCGAGCGAGTCGAGCTTGAGGCGCGCCACCTCGCGATCGATCGACTCGGGCACCGCGTGCACCCCCGCCCCGAGCGGGGTGCCGCCGAGCGCCGAGCGCACGAGGTGCTCGGTGGCGAGCGCCTGGTTGGCGAAGCTCATGTCCATCACGGCAGCCGGGTGCCCCTGCCCGGCGGCGAGGTTCACGACCCGGCCGGAGGCCAGGAGGTTCAGGCGGCGGCCGTCCGCGAGCCGGTGCTCCTCGACCAGGGGCAGCGCGGCGCGCACACCACCGACGGCCGCCTCACGCAGGGCGGCCAGGTCGATCTCCACGTCGAAGTGCCCCGCGTTGGCGAGGACCGCCCCGTCCTGCATGCGCGCGAAGTGCTCGGCGCCGAGGACGTCGCGGGAGCCGGTGACGGTCACGAAGACCTGTCCCCGCGCGGCGGCCTCCAGGGCGGGCATGACCTCGAAGCCCTCCATCCGTGCCTCGAGCCCGCGCATCGGGTCGATCTCGCAGATGATCACCTGCGCGCCCGCGCCGCGGGCCCGCACGGCGACGCCCTTCCCGGTCCAGCCGTAGCCGAGCACGACGACGGTGCGCCCTGCGAGGAGCAGGTTCGTGGCCCGGAGGATGCCGTCCCAGGTCGACTGGCCGGTCCCGTAGTGGTCGTTGAAGAGCCGCTCGGTCCGCGCCTCGTTGACCGCGATCACCGGGCAACCGAGCCGCCCGTCGGCCTCGAGCGCGCGCAACCGCAGCAGGCCGGGCGTGGTCTCCTCCGTGCCTCCGAGCAAGCCGTCGAGCACCGGCGCACCGATCGCGTGGGCGACGCCGAGCAGATCCGCGCCGTCGTCGAGCGTGATCTGCGGGCGACCCGCCACCAGCGCGGCGACGTGCTCGGCGTAAGCCTCCTCGTCCTCCCCGCGGGCGGCCAGGACGCTCACGTCCGCGTCGCGAACGAGCGCGGCGACCACGTCGTCCTGCGTGGAGAAGGGGTTGGCGGCGCAGACGCCGACGCTCGCCCCGCCGGCCACGAGGGTCCGGACGAGGCAGGCGGTCTCCGCCGTCACGTGGAGGCAGGCGGCGACGCTGATGCCTTCCAGTGGCCGCTGCGCCCCGAGCCGCTCCCGCAGCGAGCGCAGGACCGGCATCTGGGACTCCGCCCAGGCGATCCGGTCCGCGCCCTCCGCGGCGAGCGACGTCGTGCGACTTGACCCGCTCACAGCAAGTGGGTCCGCACAACGTCGCCGGACGGTCTGACTAGTACCGGTAGTGGTCGCTCTTGTACGGGCCGCTCACCGGGATGCCGATGTAGTCGGCCTGCTCCTTGGAGAGCTCGGTGAGCTTCACGCCGAGCGCGTCGAGGTGCAGGCGCGCGACCTTCTCGTCGAGGTGCTTGGGGAGCACGTAGACCTGCGTGTCGTAGTCCTCGGTCTTCCCGAACAGCTCGATCTGGGCGATCGTCTGGTTGGTGAAGGAGGAGGACATGACGAACGACGGGTGACCGGTCGCGTTGCCGAGGTTCATCAGGCGGCCCTCGGAGAGCAGCAGGATCGAGCGACCGGTCGGGAACTTCCACTCGTCGACCTGCGGCTTGATGTTGATGCGCTGGATGCCCTCGGTCTTCTGCAGGCCGGCGACGTCGATCTCGTTGTCGAAGTGGCCGATGTTGGCCACGACGGCGTTGTGCTTCATCTTGCTCATCTGCTCGGCGGACAGGATGTCCTTGTTGCCGGTGGCGGTGATGAAGATGTCGGCGGTCTCGATGACCTCGTCGAGCGTCGTGACCTGGTAGCCCTCCATCGCGGCCTGGAGCGCGCAGATCGGGTCGATCTCGGTGATGATCACGCGGGCGCCCTGGCCCTTGAGCGAGGCGGCGCAGCCCTTGCCGACGTCGCCGTAGCCGAAGACGACCGCGACCTTGCCGGCGATCATGACGTCGACCGCGCGGTTGAGGCCGTCGACGAGCGAGTGGCGGCAGCCGTAGAGGTTGTCGAACTTCGACTTGGTGACCGAGTCGTTGACGTTGATGGCCGGGAAGAGCAGCTTGCCGTCGCGCGCCATCTCGTAGAGGCGCATGACGCCCGTGGTGGTCTCCTCGGTGACGCCCTTGATGCCGTCGGCGATCTGCGTCCAGCGGTTCGGGTCCTCCTGGAGGGACTCGGTGAGCAGCGTGAGGAAGACCTCGAACTCCTCCGAGCCGCCGGTCGACGGGTCCGGCACGCTACCGGCCGCCTCGAACTCCTTGCCCTTGTGGACGAGCATGGTGGAGTCGCCGCCGTCGTCGAGGATCATGTTCGGGCCGCCGGTCGGCGAGCCGGGCCAGATCAGGGCCTGCTTCGTGCACCACCAGTACTCCTCGAGCGTCTCGCCCTTCCAGGCGAAGACGGGGACCCCTTGAGGATCCTCGGGCGTGCCCTCGGGGCCGACGGCCACAGCGGCCGCGGCGTGGTCCTGCGTCGAGAAGATGTTGCAGGAGACCCAGCGGACCTCGGCGCCGAGCGCGGTCAGCGTCTCGATCAGCACGGCGGTCTGGATCGTCATGTGGAGCGAGCCCATGATGCGGGCGCCCTTCAGCGGCTGCGAGGGGCCGAACTCCTCGCGGAGGGCCATCAGGCCGGGCATCTCGACCTCGGCGATCTCGATCTCCTTGCGGCCGAAGGCGGCCAGCGAGAGGTCGGCGACCTTGAAGTCCTGGACTGGGGCGGTGGTGCTCATGTGGTGGTCTCCATCAGTTCGTTGGCGTGCCGCGAGGCCGCGGCCAGCAGTTTCTGGTGCTTGTCCTGCTCCCACAGCAGCCAGTCGGCGGCCGGGACGTCGGCAGGGCGGGCGGGCTCTGCGTCGAACCAGCCCGCCAGGGCGGCGCTGAGCTCCACGTCGCGGCGGAGCCGCAGCGCGAAGGCCACCTCGGTGATGCTCATCTTCTGCTCGTCGAGCAGTTCCCGCAGCGTGCGGAGCTGCTGGAGCTCCGCCGCGCCGTAGAGGCGGTATCCCGCGGCCGAGCGCCGGGGCTCGATGAGCCCGGCGCGCTCGACGTAGCGGAGCATGCGGGCCGACCAACCGGTCGTGCTCGCCGCCTCGTGGATGGTCAGCGCGTCCATTCGCCCTCAACCTTACCACGGTCGTGTCAAGGTTTCTCCGCGCGGTATCCCGGGCGTCGATGCGCTCCCCCGGGCGCTCAGCGGTCGAGCTGCTCGCGGAGGCGGTCGGCTTCGTTGCGGGCGCCGGGGTCGACGCCGCGCAGGGCGGCGAGGTAGAGCGAGAGGAGGTCACCGGCGAGCAGGAGGGAGAGCGCCCGATCGACGGTGGTGGTGCCTCGCGAGCGGAAGAGATGCGTGCCCGAGGCCCGCTCTCCGATCACCGTGCGCGTGAGCGCGATGCGCTCCTGCACCCGCGGATGGGTGTCGCAGTCGTCGAGGAACACGGCGGAGAAGCGCCCGAGCTGATCGGCAGCCGCCCAGCCGGCGATCTCGTGATGGTCGGCGTCGGGCAGCTCGGCCGCCCAGGCGAGCGTGTGGGCGTGCCGGTTGAGCTGGGCCTTCCAGCGGTGCGCGAGCGCGACGGTCAGGCCGGCGCCGACGATCACCGGCACCGTCCCGTCGAGGTCGCGGGCCAGGGTCTTGAGCGGCCCGTCCTCCGGGCCCTCGGGGCCCCACTCGCTGACGAGCTCTTCGAGGTGCTCGGCGGCGACGTCCAGCTCCGAGGTCAGGCGCGGGCCGGCACCGCACGCGGCGGCGGTCTCCAGGGCGGCCACGACCATGTAACCGGCGGCGGTCGCCGAGGTCAGTCCGCCCGCGATCGGGATGACCGGTACGTCGGCCTCCCGGGCCTGCTCGGCGAGCCGGCCGCCCGTGGTGACGACGACGCGGCGCGCCCCGAGGGCACCGGCGGCCTCGAAGCAGGCAAGCGTCTCCTCGGTCTCCCCCGAGTAGGAGGCGCAGAGCACGGTCGTGTCCGGTGTGGTCCAGGACGGGACGCCGTAGGCCCGGGTGGTGAGGATCGGCCGGGAGGCATGGTCGCCCAGGGCGGCGGCGGCGAGCTGCCCGCCGATCGCGCTGGCGCCCATCCCGGCGACGACCAGGCCGCCCGGCGAGTCCCAGGTGCCGAGGTCGGCCGAGTCGGTCTTCCAGAGCGCGTCGCGCAGGTGCTCGGGGAGCGCGAGCACGTCGGTCAGCTGATCGGTGGGGTCGCAGACCCCGAGGCCCTCCCGGTCAAGGACCCCCTGCGACGCCTGCTCGCTCGTGCTCATTCACGGCAGTCTGTCAGGACCGGGCGGCGGGCAGGCGCCAGCTGAGGCGCCGCGGCCGACACGGCGAGGATCGGGCGTGAGAACGTGCTGCCTGCCCCCCGTTCCACGCCCGCTGTCGCGCCGCCGATCTGCGGGCGTGGAAGCGTGTTGCCAGCACCCCGTTCCACGCCGAGGATCGCGCGTCAGAACCTCACCGCGCCGTCCCCGAGCTCGGTGCCGGGGAAGACCTTGATCCCGCGGTCGAGCTTGCAGTCGGCGCCGATCACGACGCCCTCACCGAGCACCGACTGGCCCTGCACGCTCGTGCGCGGACCGACCGTGACGTTCGGGGAGAGGATCGCGTCGGCCACGGTGGATCCGGCGCCGATGCTCGAGCCGTCGAGGATCACCGAGCGCTCGACGACCGCGCCGGCCGCGACGGTGACGCCCTTGCCGAGCACGGTCGGCCCGACGACCCGGGCGCCCGCCGCGATCTGCACGCCCTCCTCGGCGATCACGGCGCCGCTCACGCTCGCGCCCTCGGCGACCGCGCCGGGCGCGAGGAACTGATGTGAGGCGTCGAGGCGCTCCCCCACGGCGGTCTTGACGTTGCCGAGCAGGATGTCCCCGGTGCCCTGGAGGTACCGGTCGGGGGTCCCGATGTCCATCCAGTAGGTGCCGCGGGAGGTGTAGCCGTAGAGGCTCTCGCCGACGAGCCCGGGCCACACCTGGGTCTCGATCGAGACGTTCTCGTCGGGCGCGATCCGGTCGAGCACGGACTTCTCGAGCACGTAGATGCCCGCGGAGATCAGGTACTCGTCGATCCCGACGAGCTTGTCCGACCCCGGCTTCTCCAGGAAGCCGGTGACCTCGCCGTCCTTCTTCGTGAGCACGAGCCCGTAGGCGCTCGGGTCGGTCACGGGGACGAGGCCGAGCGTGCCGATCGCGCCGGTCCGCTCGTGCTGGGCGATCTGGGCGGAGACGTCGAGGTCGGTGAGCACGTCGCCGTTGAGCATCAGGAACCGGTCCTCGAGGAGCTCCTCGGCGTACTTCAGCGCGCCTGCGGTCCCGCGCGGCTCGGGCTCCTCGACGAAGCGCAGGCGCACTCCGAAGGCC
>JACDAP010000158.1 GCA_013695395.1 Solirubrobacterales bacterium | reverse complement strand
GGGGAAGGGAGTTGCTCCACGGACACCTGCCGAACCTCGAGGCCTACGCCGCCCCGACCCAGCACCCGCTCTTCATCCTGGTGGCGGCGGGGCTCGACCTCGTCTTCGGGGGCGCCGCGGACCGGGCGCTCGTCATCGTCTGCGTCCTCTCGCTGGTCGTGCTCGTCGCCGCCGTGTTCCGGGTGGGCCTCGCCTGCTTCGGGATCGGACCGGCGCTCGGCGCCGCGCTCTTCACCGGCTCGAGCTTCGCGTTCCTGCTCTACGCCGCCCGCGGGTACGTCGATGTCCCGTTCCTCGCGCTCGTGCTCGTCGCCGCGGCGCTCGAGGCCGAGCGGCCCGGACGCGGTCGGTCGGTCGGCGCGGTGCTCGCGGTGGCGGGTCTGCTGAGGCCGGAGGCGTGGATCCTCGCCGGGCTCTACTGGCTCTGGCTCGGACCCGGCGCAGGGCTCCTGCGGCGGGGCACGCCGTCGGCGCGGCTCGACCTGCTCGCGCTCGCCGCCGTCGCGCCCGTGCTCTGGGCGCTCAGCGACCTGGTGCTGACCGGCGACCCGATCTACTCACTCAACGCGACCTCCGCGCTCGCGGAGGAGCTCGGGCGCGAGCGTGGCATCACGAAGGTCCCGACGAACTTCGTCTCGTTCCTGGCCGACACCGCCCGGCCGCCGGTCTTCGCCGCCGCGCTGCTCGGGGCGGTGCTCGCCTACCGGCAGCGGACCCGGCTGCGGGCGCTCCACGTCCCGCTCGCGCTCTTCGCCGCGGGGACGATCACCTTCGTCGGCACGGGGGTCGGCGGGCTCTCGATCCTCCCGCGGTACCTCACGGTGCCGGCGGTCGCGCTCTGCCTGCTCGCGGGCTTCGCGGTCTTCGGTTTCACCGAGCTCGAGCGCGGCCGTCGGCGGACGCAGTGGGAGCGCGGCGCCGCGGCCGCGGTCCTGCTCGGGGCGGTCTTCCTCGTGCTGAAGGCGGGCTCGTTCGCCGCGCTCGCTCGCGAGCTGCGCTTCATCGAGCGCACGCACGAGGCGGTGGTCGCGACCGCGGAAGATCCGCGGGTGCGCCAGTGCCCGCCGCTCACGCTCCCGAACTACCGCCTGATCCCCGACCTCCGCTTCGAGCTCGACGCGAGTGAGACGGAGGTCCGGGCCCGCTCCCAGGTGGGCGACCTCACCGAGGGCACGGCGCTCTACGTGGTGCGGGACGAGAAGGCGATCAAGCGCTTCGGTGAGGCCGCCGGGGTCTCCAAGCGCTTCAACCTCCCCGCCGTGCGCCTGGCCTCCCCGGTGCTCCACGACTTCCTCCTGGCCGAGGACCGCTGCCGCGGCTCGCGCTGAGCCGGCTCAGCCTGGCTCAGGCCGCGCGGTCGACGCGCTGGTCGGCGACGACCGCGCCGTCCCAGTCGAAGCGCACGAGCTCCAGGACCCGGTCACCGTGGCGGGCCTCGAGGACGAAGCCCCAGGGGCGGTGGTGGACGCGGACCTCGGCGCTGGGGTGCCGGCGCCGCAGGCGGACGATCGCGCGAGTCTGGGGAAGGGTGAGCTCTCGCTCCATGATTGACATGGTGTCGGCCGCGGCTGAGCAGACGTTGAGCGGAACCTCAGAAGTTGCTAAGTCCGCGGCGGTCCGGCGGGGCTCGGCTGACGGCTGCTCCTGGCTGCAAGGAGCAGTCGCATCGACGATCGCTGGCGAGGTGTCAGTGCTCACGAGAGGCACAACGTCACGAGCCACCTGGGACTGCTGCTCTGGACGAGCACCGGTAGTGCCCGGTGCGGCAGAATGCAGTAGCCGCTGGTCGCTTTTGTCGCCCGGGACGGTGGCGATCGTCGGCGCGTGGCTCGACGCCGGGCTGGCTCCCACCGCCACTCCCTTCGACGTCACGCCGCCCTTGGTTCGCCGCGGTGGCGGTGGTCTCTTCCACGATCCCGGCTGGTCCGCGTAGTGACGCGGAGCACGGAGGTCGTCGTGATCGGCGCGGGGTTTCCACGCGCCCTCTCCACCTCGAACTTATAGCGGAATCGAGGTCCTCATGAGGCCTCGGATCGTCCCCCATAATCGCCCGCCGTACCTCAGAACCGACCAAGACGAAGGAGCGGATGCGCGTGACCGAACATGCTGTGGTGATCGCTGGAGGAGGTCCGGCGGGGATGATGCTGGCGGCCGAGCTGGCGCTGGCGGAGGTGGACGTCGCACTGGTGGAGCGGCGCCCCGATCATGTGCTGGCCGGCTCGCGTGCCGGCGGATTCCACGCGCGCACGATCGAGGTGCTCGACCAGCGCGGGGTGGCCGAGCGCTTCCTTGCCGAGGGACAGGTCGCCCAGGCCGCGATGCTGGCCGCGACGGTGCTCGACATGAGCGACTTCCCGACCCGCCATCCCTACTCGCTCGGGATCTTTCAGAACAAGATCGAGCGGATCATGGCCGCCTGGGTCGCCGAGCTGCCGGTGCAGATGCTCTACGGCTGCGAGGTAGCGGGGTTCGCGCAGGACGGCGCCGGCGTCGACGTCGCGCTGGCCGACGGCCGGTCGCTGCGGGCGCGGTACCTCGTCGGCTGCGACGGCGGGCGCAGCGTCGTGCGGAAGGCGGCCGGGATCGACTTCCCCGGCTGGGATGCGACCAGGAGCAACCTGATCGCCGAGGTCGAGCTGACGGAGGAGCCGCCGCCGGGCATCCGCCACGACGCCACCGGCATCCACGCCCTGCACCTGATGGAGGACGGCAGGACGGTGCGCGTCGTCCTTACCGAGCAGCAGATCGGCTCCGGCCCCGACCCCACCATGGAGGAGCTGAAGGAGGCGCTGATCACGGTGTACGGGACCGATTTCGGCGTCCACACGCCGACGTGGATCTCGCGGTTCAGCGACACGACCCGGCAGGCCGCGGCCTACCGCGCTGGGCGGGTCCTGCTCGCCGGCGACTCCGCGCACATCCACTACCCGGCCGGTGGGCAGGGCCTCGGCCTCGGCCTGCAGGACGCGGTGAACCTGGGCTGGAAGCTCGCTCAGGTGGTCGACGGGACCTCCCCGGAGCACCTCCTGGATACCTACCACGACGAGCGCCACCCGGTGGCCGCCCGCGCGCTCCAGCACACGATGGCGCAGGCTACGCTTCAGCGCCGGGACGAGCGGATGCAGGCGCTGGTCGACGTCGTCTCGGAGCTGGCGGTCATGGACGAGCCGCGCAAGCAGATCGCGGGGCTCATCTCTGGGCTGGACATCCACTACGACCTCGGCGAGGGCCATCCGCTGCTCGGGCGCCGGATGCCCGATCTCGAGCTCGCGACCGCCGACGGCCCGCTCCGGGCCTTCACGCTGCTGCACGCCGCCCGGCCGGTGCTGCTCAACCTCGGTACGCCCGGCGGCGTCGACATCACGCCCTGGGCACACCGGGTCCAGCTCGTCGAGGCGACCTACGGCGGGGACTGGGAGCTTCCGGTCCTCGGCGCGGTACCCGCTCCCAGCGCCGTACTCGTTCGCCCCGACGGGTACGTCGCCTGGGTCGGGGTCGGGGACGGGAGCGGGAGCGGACTTGAGGAAGCGCTGACAACCTGGTTCGGCCCGTCCTCTACGGCGTGATCGAGCGATGTGGTCGCGCCGCAACGGCTCCACCTCGATCCGAACCACAGACTCCTCACCGAACACTCGCGGGTGGAGAGCGGCAGCTCGGCGGCGGGTGTCCCCTAAGCTGAGTCCCGTCCCGTGGTGTGACCGCATCAGGGCGCCAGGGACCCTCGTACGGACAAACCGCCCGCGGGCCTTGCCCGACCCGTCGAGCTACACGAGCATGATCAGTTCCTCGGGGAGGTTGAGCTCTCGCTCGGCCACCTGGCGTTCGTCGTCAGGCTTGTAGAACTGGTCAGCCGCGAACAGCTCGAGCCACCAGTCGATCAGCGCGTTGAAGTCCTCGAACTGTGGCTCGGGGGTGCGACCGTACTCTTGCTCGAAGCCGAAGACGGCAGCGCTCCGGTCCGGACGACAATCGACGGCCGGTCCCCCTCCGTCGAGCGCGGCGAACGCGTAGAACCAGTGACGCTCGAACATCGCCGGCGGGTTTTCGTCGTCGATCTCCCGGGTCATGATGACGTCGCGTACGGCCCACGCGAGCTCGATGAACTGCATCTGCCGGGTGATCATCCAGTCGGGTACTCGGCGCCGTCGTGCCACGCCCACAAAGCCCGCAGCTGCGGCGGCAGGTCGATCCCGAGCGGGTGGGTGATCGCGTCCATCTCCTCGTCACTCAGACCTGGCCGCAGATGCTCGGCGATCGGCAACCCGAGCCGGCGAAGGTGGCCGCCCAGCTCGTGCAGGCGTCGTGTGGTGTCCGGGTCAGCCTTCGCCATCGTTGACCTCATTGTGAGGCACGGGGATCGGCAGCGACGGGGGCGCGACGCAACGTAATACCGGTCGGTATTACTGCGGTAGGCTAGGCCGATGCGAGTTACGAGCAAGGGACAGGTGACGATCCCCCAGGATGTGCGGCGTCGGCTCGGGATCACGGCCGGCAGTGAGGTCGAGTTCGAACTCGCAGACGACGGGGTTCGCCTGGTGCGGCGTCAGGAGAGCGCCGGCGCGGACCTGGTGGCGGGCATGCGGGCCCGGGCCAGGACGCCGATGAGCACCGACGAGATCATGGCCCTGACGCGCCGTGACGACTGAGCCGCCTGCGTTCGGGACGATCGTCGACACCAACGTCCTGCTCGACGTCTTCACCGACGACCCGCAGTGGGTCGACTGGTCCGCCGAGCAGCTCGCACGAGCGTTCGATCGCGGTCCTGTGGTGATCAACCCGATCGTCTACGCCGAGCTCGGGGTGGGCTTCGACCGCATCGAGGACCTCGACGCCGCACTGCCCACCCGCATCGAGCGCGAGGCGCTCCCGTGGGACGCCGCGTTCCTGGCCGGACGGATCTTCCTGGAGTACCGGCGTCGAGGAGGAGCCAGGCGCTCACCGCTGCCGGACTTCTACATCGCCGCCCACGCGGCGATCACCGGCCGAGCGCTCCTGACGCGCGACCGACCGCGATACGCGGACTTCCTCCCGACGCTCCACATCCTCATGCCCGACTGAGCGTCCCGAGCGCGCCGGAGCCGACCCGTGCGACTGCTGCTTGGGACGACGGGCAAACGCGCGGGATCGATGATGGGCTTGCGGCCGCCCTACCCTCTCCTTTACTATTTGCCCTGGTATTGTAAAGGTATGCCAAAGGTCTCTTCGAAGCACCAGATCACGATCCCGGTTGAAGCGATGCGCGAGGCCGGGCTGCATGTTGGCGACGAGGTCGTCGTTCGCGCCGCCAGGGACGGTGAGATCGTCCTCGCCCTCCGCGGCTCAAGGATCCGAAGGCATGCCGGGATCGCCGCCGGGATCTACGAGCCCGACGAGGTCGATCGCTTGCGAGGCGAATGGGACCGCTGATCCTTGACGCCAACGTCCTGATCGGTCTCCTCGATGCCAGCGACGCCCATCACGACCGCGCCGTGACCGAGGTGGAGGCCGCCGACCACGCCGGCCGCGAATTGATCGTCCCGGCCAGCGCCTACAGCGAGGTCCTCGTCGCGTTCGCCCGGGCCGGCCGCACCGCTGAAGCACGACACGCGATCGCTGCGATGGGCATCACCGTCGAACCGCTCGAGGCCGACACCGCCGCGCGCGCCGCCGAACTCCGCGCCCTTCACCGCCACCTCCGGTTGCCGGACGCCATGGTCCTCGCCGTCGCCACCCCCGCCGGCCGCGACCTGCTCACCTATGACACCCGCCTGGCCAAGCTCACCACCTGACAGGCTGCCAAGGTCCGGCGCCCGGCGACCCCAGGGATCCACCCCGAGATTCACCGTGCTTGAGGACGTGTTGTGCGCTCTACCGACGTTGTGATCATCGGCGCAGGTGCCGCCGGCCTGATGTGTGCCCTGACCGCCGCCGCACGCGGCCGACAGGTGCTGCTCATCGAGCACGCCAACAAGGCGGGCAAGAAGATCCTCATGTCCGGTGGTGGCCGCTGCAACTTCACCAACGTGCACACGGACCCGGACAACTTCTTCTCGCAGAACCCGCATTTCTGCAAGTCAGCCCTGGCCCGTTACACCCAGTGGGACTTCATCGCCATGGTCAGCGAGCACGGCGTGCCGTATCACGAGAAGAAACTGGGCCAGCTGTTCTGCGACAACAAGTCCAAGGACATCCTCGAAATGCTCCTGGAGGAATGCCGGCAGGCTGGCGTTGACCTGCGCCTGGACACCTCGGTGCAGCAGATCGACAGAACCGAGGCCGGATACGTGTTGAGCACCGGTATGGGCCTCGTCGCCGCGCCGTCGCTGGTGGTCGCCACCGGCGGCCTGTCGATTCCGACGCTGGGCGCCACCGGCTTCGGCTACGAGATCGCTCGCCAGTTCGGCCACGACGTGCTGGCCACCCGCGCCGGTCTGGTGCCGTTCATCATCACCGACCAACTCAAGGAGATGTGCACCGAGCTGTCCGGCACGTCGGTGGCCTGCCAGGTCAGCTGCAACGGTCAGAGTTTCCGCGAGAACATCCTGTTCACCCATCGCGGCCTCAGCGGCCCGGCGATCCTCCAGATCTCATCGTTCTGGCACCTCGGCGATGCCGTGGAGATCAACCTGCTCCCCGACCGCGACGCCCTGGAGTGGCTGCAAGGCCAGCAGGCCGCGCGCCCCAACAGCGAGCTGAAGACCCTGCTGGGCGAGCTCTTCACCAAGAAGATGGCGGCCCTTCTGGCCGACCGGTGGTTCGCCTCCAAGCCGATGAAGCAGTACACCCCGGCCGGGCTGCGCGACATCGCCGAGAAGCTCGGCGGCTGGCAGGTGGTGCCGGCCGGCACCGAGGGCTACCGCACCGCCGAGGTCACCCTGGGCGGCGTCGACACCCGCGAAGTGTCGTCCAAGACCATGGAATCGCTGAGAAGCCCGGGCCTCTATTTCGTTGGCGAGGTGCTGGACGTCAGCGGTCACTTGGGCGGGTTCAACTTCCAGTGGGCCTGGGCGTCGGGCTACGCGGCGGCGCAGTTCGTATGACACCGGCTGGCCGTATCACGCAAACAAGTCATCAAGCGTGTTGACGCTGGCACTGACGATTCTGAAGTGAAGAGCGGGCGCTGCCGACGACCCCGGGGCACCGCTTCGGACGGACACGCCGCGGCCGCCGTAGTCGGGTCAGCCCCGATGGCGTCACGGTGCCGTTGCGACGCCCAGCTCGGCCAGCCGCGTCCAAAGCGGCGCGTTCTGCGCCTCCGCCGTCTGCGCCAGGGCCCAGGCGCGCAGCTCGGCGTCCGGGGCGGCTCGCCGCCCGGCC
>JACDAP010000149.1 GCA_013695395.1 Solirubrobacterales bacterium | reverse complement strand
GGTCGCGGCGGCCGAGGCGTTCGGCTTCGATCAGGAGCTCCCCCGGATCCCGGCGCTCAAGCCCAGCACGATTCCCAGCGATCTGGAGGACAGCCTCGCGGTCGGCGCGAGCGCCATCGGACAAGGGCGCGTGCTCGCGACGCCGCTGCAGATGGCGAGCGTCGCAGCGACGATCGCGAACGCCGGCCGACGGATCGAGCCGCGGCTCGCGAGGATCGACCCGACGAAGCGGACGCGCGTGGTCTCCGCGAAGGTCGCCGGGCAGGTCCGCACGATGATGGTCAGGGTGGTCAGCGGGGGAACCGGGAAGGCGGCGGCGCTGCCGGGCGTCCAGGTGGCGGGAAAGACCGGGACCGCGGAGCTCCGGGCCGGGAGCAACGACCCCGCGGATTCCGACGCGTGGTTCGTCGCCTTCGCTCCCGCGGACGAGCCGCAGGTGGCCGTGGCGGTCCTGGTGGTCGGGGGCGGGTTCGGCGGCACCGTGGCCGCGCCGATCGCCAAGCAGGTCCTGCAGGCGGCGCTCGGATGAGCGGGGGCCTCGGATTGGCCGACGTCGTGCGGGTCTCGGGCGAGATCGCCGCCACCCGCTCGCGGACCGCCAAGGCGGAAACGCTGGCCGCGCTGCTCCGCCGCGCGGCGTCCGCCGAGATCGCGCCCGTGGTCGCATGGCTCTCGGGCGAGCTGACCCAGCGACAGATCGGCGTCGGTTGGGCAGCGCTGCGTGATCCGCCCGCCCCCGCCGGTGCGAGCTCTCTGTCGGTCGCCGCGGCCGAGGGCTCGCTCGCCGAGCTCGGAGGGCTGACGGGCCCGGGCTCGGCGAGCCGACGGCGCGAGAAGGTCACCGCGCTACTCGCCGCCGCGACCGAGGACGAGCAGGCCTGGCTCGTCGGCCTGCTCTCCGGCGGGCTGCGGCAAGGCGCCCAAGCCGGGGTGATGACCGATGCGATCGCCCGTGCCGCCGCGGTGCCCGCCGCGCAGGTGCGGCGGGCGCTCACTCTCCACGGCGACCTCGCGGCGATCGCCGGGGTAGCCCTCGGCTCCGGGAGCGACGGGCTCGCCGACATCGGGCTCGAGGTCGGCCGGCCGCTCTCCCCCATGCTCGCGGGCTCGGCGCCGGACGTCGCGGCCGCGATGGAGGACCACGAGATCGCCCTCGTCGACTGGAAGGTCGACGGCGCACGGGTGCAGATCCACCGCGACGGCGAGGAGGTCCGCGTCTTCACCCGCACGCTGGACGACGTGACCGCACGACTGCCGGAGGTGGTGCGCTTCGCCGTGGAGCTGCCGGCCGAGCGATTCGTCCTCGACGCCGAGGCGATCGCTCTGCGAGCCGACGGGCGACCGGAGCCCTTTCAGGTGACCGGCTCGCGGTTCTCGACGGCCGGGGAGCGCGAGGTCCCGCTCACGGTGCTGGCCTTCGACCTGCTCCACCGGGACGGTGCGGACCTCCTCGACCGGCCGCTCGAGGAGCGCGCCGTCGCGCTCGCTGACCTCGTGCCGCCGGAGGCGATCGTGCCCCGCGAGCGGTGCGAGGGCGCGAGCGCCGCCCAGGCCGTCTTCGACGCCGCGGTCGCGGCCGGCTACGAGGGCATCGTGGTGAAGGCGCCCGATGCGCCCTACGCCGCCGGGCGACGCGGGGCGGGCTGGGTCAAGGTCAAGCCGATCCACACGTTCGACCTGGTGGTGCTCGCCGCCGAATGGGGCAGCGGGCGACGACGGGGGAACCTCTCGAACCTCCATTTAGGCGCCCGCGACGGCGACGGGTTCGCGATGGTCGGCAAGACGTTCAAGGGCTTGACCGACGAGCTGCTCGCGTGGCAGACCGACGCCCTGCTGGCGCGGGAGAGCGGCCGCGAGGGCCACGTTGTGCACGTGCGCCCCGAGCTCGTGGTCGAGATCGCGCTCGATGCGGTGCAGACCTCAACGCGCTACCCGGCCGGAGCCGCGCTCCGCTTCGCGCGGGTTCGGCGCTACCGGGGCGACAAGACGCCCGCGGAGGCGGACACGCTCGCGGCGGTCCTGGCGCTGCGCGACGGTCGGCCGTCCGCGTAGCTGCCCGCTCCGGGCGCCCGCCCCGACGCGGCCCGTCTCACGGCGCCGAGAGCGAGCGGGCCAGGGCGATGGCCTCGTCCCGGTCGGCGACCTCGCCGGCGAAGCGGGCCTCCGCGATCTCGGCGAGCAGCTCACCGAGCCGCGGGCCCGGTCGCAGGCCGAGCTCGCGCGCCAGTTCGTCGCCGCGCACCAGAGGAGTCGGGGCCGGCTCCTGCTGAGCGGCGAGCGCCTCGGGGAGCACCTCGCGGGCGAGCGCGAGATGGACGGCGATCGCCGGCTCCGCGTTGTCCCCGCGCGTGGCGAGACGGTCGCAGATCGTCAGCAGCGAGATGTCGGCGGGGACCGGCGCGCAGGCCATCAGGTAGCGGTGCAGGGCACGCCGCGCGAGCGGGCGCTCGTGCACCAGGAAGCCGAGGCGCAGGTGGTGTCGGGCGAGCGCGGCGACGTGCGCGCGCAGCCGCTCGGACGCGGTGAGCCGCGTGAGGATCGTCCGGCCGAGCTCGGCTCCGACCGCGTCGTGGCCGATGAACGTCACGCGCCCGTCGGGCCGCTCTGCGCGAGTCACCGGCTTGGCGATGTCGTGAAGAAGCGCACCGAAGCGAAGCGCGGTGCCGCGGCTGATCCCCTCCGCGAAGGGCTCGGCCAGGAGCACCGCCACCGGGGCGGCGAGCGCCTCCCCCAGCTGCTTCTCGGGAGCCGCCTGCAGGGCGACCGTCGCCTCGAGCGTCGCCAGGGTGTGATCGAGAACGTCGAGGTGGTGGAACCGGTTCTGCTCCATGCCGCGGCAGGCCTCGAGTTCCGGCAGGATCGGGGCGTAGAGGCCGAGCCGGTCCATGAGGCCGAAGCCCGCGAGCACACGGTCGGCGGCGACGACCCGCTTGAGCTCGGCGAGGACGCGCTCCTGCGCGACCCCGCTGATCGCCGCAGCGTGGTTGCGTGCCGCGACGAGCGTGTCCGGGTCGGGCTCGAGGCCGAGCTCGCAGGCGAACCGCGCCAGGCGGAGCACCCGGAGCGGATCGTCCGCGAACGCCGCCGCCGAGACGATCCTCTGGGGCGGTTTTTTTATTTAAACGACCCCGTCGTGCGGGTCGACGAGCGGGCCGCCCGCGAGCGGCTCGGCGATGGCGTTCGCGGTGAAATCGCGGAGCGCGACGTCCGCCTCGATCGAGCCGCCGCGGAGCGGCATCA
>JACDAP010000148.1 GCA_013695395.1 Solirubrobacterales bacterium | reverse complement strand
CGGCCTGTGGATGGATGCGGCAGGCGGTGGCGACGAAGCCCGCCCGCGCGAGGTGCTCCTCCGGGGCGTCCCGGACGAGCGGGGCGCCCCAGGCCACGAGGGCGTCGAGGACGGGCCGCAGCCCCTCGCCGCGCGGGGTGAGCGCGTAGCGCTCGCCGCCGGTGCGCGTGAGCACTCCGGCGTCCTCGAGCGTCCGCAGCCGCTCGGCCAGCAGGTTCTTCGCCACCCCGGGCAGGCCGGCGCGCAGGTCGGTCCAGCGGCGCGGCCCGTCGAGCAGCAGCTCGCGGACGATGAGCAGCGACCAGCGGTCCCCGATCACGTCGAGCGCCAGCGCGGCGGCGCACAGTTGTCCGTAGCTCTTCATCGTCTGGTATACATTCTAAACCATGAGCTCCCGTTGGCGCATCCTCGCCGTCCTCTGCCTCGCCGTCTTCGTCGTGAACGTCTCGACGACCATCGTGAACATCGCACTGCCGACCCTGACACGCGAGGTCGGCGCCGACACCCGCGACCTGCTGTGGATCGTGGACAGCTTCAACCTCACGTTCGCCGCCTTCGTGCTCGCGGCCGGCTCGCTCAGCGACCGGTTCGGCCGCCGGCGCTTCCTCGTCGGCGGCCTTGGGATCGTCGTGGTCGCCTGCCTGGCGGGCTCGCAGGCGACGAGCTCCGGGCCGCTGATCGCCTCCCGCGCGGTCGCGGGCATCGGGGCCGCGATCGTCTTCCCGGTCACGCTCTCGATCATCTCGAACGTCTTCTCCGACCGGAAGGAGCGGGCACAGGCGATCGGGCTCTGGGGCGCCTCGACGGGGATGGCGGTCGCGCTCGGCCCGGTCGCGGGCGGCTGGCTGCTCGAGCAGTTCTGGTGGGGCTCGATCCTCGTCTTCACCGCCGTGGTCGCCGGGCTCGCGCTCGCGCTCTCCCTCCGGATCGTCCCGGATTCCCGGGACCCGTCGGCTCCGCAGCTCGACATCCGCGGCCTGGTGCTCTCGGCCGCGGCGCTCGGCCTGCTCGTCCACACCATCATCGAGGCGCCGGAGCGGGGCTGGGCCTCGGCGGCCACGCTCGCGGCCTTCGCGGCCACCGCGGCCCTCCTGGCCGTCTTCGTCCGGGTCGAGCTGCGCACCCCGGAGCCGATGCTCGACGTGCGCCTCTTCACGAACCTCCGCTTCACCGCGGCGAGCCTCGCGGTGACCACGAGCTTCTTCGCGCTCTTCGGCTTCATCTTCCTCATCACGCAGTACTTCCAGTTCGTGCGCGGCTACGGGCCGCTGGAGACCGGGCTGCGGATCCTGCCGGTGGCGACCTTCGTGGCGATCACCTCCGTGCTCGGCGCCCTGCTCGCGGTCCGCTTCGGGACCAAGCTCGTCGTGGCCGCCGGCCTGCTGAGCCTCTCGGCGGCCTACAGCTGGGTCTCGACCGCGGGGACCGACACGAGCTACTGGGCCATCGTCGGGCAGATGGTCCTGCTCGGTTCGGGCATGGGCCTGACGAGCACGCCGGCGACCGAGGCGATCATGGGCGTGGTTCCCGCCGCGAAGGCCGGCATCGGCTCGGCGGTCAACGACGCGACGCGGGAGCTCGGGGGCACCCTCGGGGTGGCGATCATCGGCTCGGTGTCGCTCTCGCTCTATCGCGACGCGATCGGGACCGCCGGGCTCCCTGCGGAGGCGACCGAGACCGCACGGGAGTCGGTCGGCGCCGCCTACGGGGTGGCGGCGACCCTGCCGGGTGACGGCGCGGCCGAGCTCACCCGCCTCGCGCAGCAGGGCTTCCTCGACGGCCTGAGCGCGGGCTGCCTGGTCGCCGCCGGGGTCACGTTCGTAGGAGCCCTGCTCGTGCTGCGCTACCTCCCGGCCCATCCGCTGGCGGTGAGCGAGGCCTCGCCCGTCGAGGAGGCGCCGCCCGCTGCCGGGCTTGCCGCGACGCTCTGAGCAGCTCTGGCCGCGGCCGACGACACCCGGAGGATCCAGCCTCGAGCCCGCACGCCGGGTCCGGCGGACGCGACCCCTAGCGTCCTGGTGGTGTCCGCCGCCCCGCCGCTGCGCGCCCGCAACGCGCCCGAGCAGTACGACGACCTCGCGCACGCGTGGTGGGACCCCCAGGGTCCGTTCGCGGCACTGCACTGGCTCGCCGCCGCGCGGGGGGAGCTCGTTCCGGAGCCCAGCGAGCCGGGCGCGACGCTCGTCGACCTCGGTTGCGGCGGCGGCCTCATGGCGCCGCACGTGCCCGCCGGCTTCCGCCACGTCGGGGTCGACCGCAACGCCGCCGCCCTCGCCCAGGCCGTCGAGCGGGGCGTCGAGGCCGTCCAGGGGGACGTCACCGCGGTCCCGCTCCCCGACGGCTGCGCGGAGGTGGTGATCGCCGGGGAGCTGATCGAGCACGTCGAGGACCTCCCGGCGCTCATCTCCGAGATCGCCCGGCTGCTCGCACCCGGTGGCGTCGCGGTCTACGACACGATCAACGCGACGCTCTGGGCGCGGCTCTCGCTCGTCTGGGTCGGCGAGCGGCTGCCCGGCGGGCCGCCGCGCCACATCCACGACCCACGGCTCTTCGTGCCCCCGCGCCGGCTCGCGGCGCTCTTCTCCGCGCACGGCCTCGAGGTCGAGGAGCAGTTCGGCCTGCAGGTCCATCCGCCGAGCTACGTGCGCTTCCTGCGCGACCGCTCCGTACCCGTGCACATGGAGCGCACCCGTTCGCTCGCTGCGCTGTACGCGGGCCGGGTACGTAGGACCTCGTGACCGCCACCCTCACCGCCTCCCACTCCACCTTCCCG
>JACDAP010000132.1 GCA_013695395.1 Solirubrobacterales bacterium | reverse complement strand
GCGGTGAGCGGGCCGTGATCGCCCCCGACGCCGCCGCCGCGGTCGCCGCCGTCCGCGCGCGCACGGACCTCGTCCCGCGCGTCGGCATCGTCCTCGGCTCGGGGCTCGGCGCCGTGGCCGACGCCGTCGAGGACGCCGTCGACATCCCGTACTCCGAGCTGCCCGGGTTCCCCGTCGGGGCGGTCGTCGGCCACGCGCGGACGCTCCACCTCGGCACGCTCGCCGGGGTCCCCGTCGCGGTCCTGCAGGGGCGCGCGCATCTCTACGAGGGCGTGGACCCGGCCGCGCTGCGGGTGCCGGTGCGCACCCTGTACGGGCTCGGCGCCGAGCTCCTGCTGCTGACGAACGCCGCCGGCTCGCTGGTGCCGGAGGTCGGCCCCGGGCGGCTGATGGCCCTCACCGACCACATCAACCTGATGGGCGCGAACCCGCTGACCGGACCGAACGAGGATGCCGTCGGCCCGCGGTTCGTCCCCTTGGGCGCGGTCTACGACGCCGACCTGCGCGAGCGCCTGCACGCCGCCGCGCAGGCCGAGGCGATCACGCTCGCCGACGGCGTCTACCTGGCCGTCAGCGGCCCGTCGTTCGAGACCCCCGCGGAGATCCGCGCCTTCCGCACGCTCGGCGCCGACGCCGTCGGCATGTCCACGGTGCCCGAGGCGATCGTCGCCGCTCACTGCGGCCTGCGGGTCGCCGCGGTCTCCTGCATCACCAACCTGGCCGAGGGGCTCGGCGACGAGCTCCTCTCCCACGAGAACACCCTGGCCGCCGCCGCGCTCGGCGCCGCCGACCTGACCCGCCTCGTCCCCCGCTTCCTGGAGGAGCTATGAGCACCATCGACGCCGCCCGGATCATCGGCCTGGTCGACCTGACCAGCCTCAACGAGGACGACACCGAGGAGATCGTCGACGAGCTCTGCGACCAGGCCGTCACCGTCAAGGGACCGGTCGCGGCGGTCTGCGTCATGCCCGCCTTCGTCGCCCAGGCCGCCGAGCGGCTGGAGGGCACGGGGGTGCGGATCGCGACCGTCGCGAACTTCCCCGGCGGTGATCCCGACCCCGACGCCGCCGCCCGCGAGGTCGCCGCCGCGGTCGCCGAGGGCGCCGACGAGGTCGACGTCGTTGCGCCATGGCGCGCGGCGCTGGCGGGCGACTACGGCGCCATCGGTGCGCTCGTGAGCGCCTGCGCGGGCGAGTGCGAGGTGCTCAAGGTGATCCTCGAGACCGGGTCCCACCCCGACCCGGCCAAGACCCGGATCATGGCCGAGTACGCGCTCGAGTCCGGGGCCGCGTTCCTCAAGACCTCCACCGGCAAGCACGGGCCGGGCGCCTCCCTCGACGCCGCACGGATCCTGCTCTCGGTGGCCGGACGGCGGGCCGGGGTCAAGGTGGCCGGAGGGATCAGGACCCCCGCCGAGGCGGCCGAGTACGTGATGCTCGCCGACGAGCTCCAGGACGGCCCGGCGGTCGCGCAGTCCTTCCGCCTGGGCGCCTCCTCGCTGCTGGCCGAGCTGGTCGCGCAGTGAGCCGCCCGGGCGAGCGGGGGAGGCCTCCCGGGTGAGCTACTTCGCCCAGGAGCTGATCCGGGCCAAGCGCGACGGGCGAAGCCTCGATGTGGACGAGCTGCGCTGGCTCGTGGACGGGATCACCGACGGCGGGCTCTCCGACGCGCAGGTCGCGGCGTTCGCGATGACCGTCTTCTTCTCAGGGCTCGACGACGGCGAGCGGGCGGCGCTGACCGGCGCGATGCGCGACAGCGGCGAGGTGCTCGACTGGCGTGGCGTGACCGATCGGCCGGTGCTCGACAAGCACTCCACCGGCGGGGTGGGCGACAAGGTGTCGCTCCCGCTCGCGGCGATCCTTGCCGCAAGTGGCGCCGCCGTCCCCATGATCTCCGGCCGCGGCCTCGGGCACACGGGCGGCACGCTCGACAAGCTCGAGAGCATCCCGGGATACACCACGACCCCGGACCCGGGGCGGCTGCGGCGGGTCGTCGGGGAGATCGGCTGCGCGATCATCGGGCAGACCGACGCGCTCGCGCCCGCCGACCGGCGGCTCTACGCGATCCGCGACGCCACCGGCTCGGTCGAGTCAGTCGGGCTCATCGTCGCCTCGATCCTCGCCAAGAAGCTCGCCGCGGGGCTCGACGGGCTCGTGATGGACGTCAAGCACGGCGGCGGCGCCTTCATGGCCGGGCTCGAGGACGCCCGTGAGCTCGCCCGGGCGCTCGTCCAGGTCGCGGGGGCGAACGGGCTGCCGACCGTCGCCGTGCTCACCGACATGGACTGCGTCCTTGGCACCACAGCCGGGAACGCGGTGGAGGTCGTCGAGTCGATCGCGATGCTCACCGATCCCGCCGCCGCCGACGCGCGGCTGGTCGCCGTCACGCTCGAGCTCGCCGAGCGCCTGCTCGAACCGTACGGCCTCGCGCCCGCGCGGGCGCGATCGGTGCTC